>JBAYYR010000115.1:0-4595 GCA_041672945.1 Sulfurimonas sp.
CTTCTTCTATCACTGCTTCTACATCATCTATATTTTCAATTTTCCTTTTTGTACCTAATAATTCTTTAAAATAATCAATTAAAGCTAATACCTGATCTAATATTCCAGGTGTTCCTCTATGTATATTATTTTGTGTATTCTTTTTTTCTTTTTTTATAAATTCTAATCTACCTTGAATTATATCTGTCATAGTAGAATATTGCTCTTCTTTAGATAATTCATAAAATTTAATGGATATTTCTTTTATATCTTTATCAGAAGGTATTTCTATTTTCTTTTTCTCAATAGATACCCCTGATTTATCCGCTAATGTTTTAACCTGCTCTTTAATTTCATTTATATCATTTTTTAATTCTGTTATTTCTTTATCTACACCTGTTTTTTCTTCTACATTATCCTTTTTTATATTTTTACCAACAACTGTTTTCTCTTCTATAATATCCTTTTTTATATTTTTATTAACTTGTGGCTGTTGACTTTCCCCTTTCTTTTTATTTACTCTCCACCATGTACCATTTTTCTTAATATAATCATGTCCATCTCTCCATCTACGTATAGTACCTTCTGGGTATCCTTTCTCTTCCGCTGTGTATATTTTTACTTTTTTACTCTTCATCTGTGCCAACATTTTTAGTCTCCACCCCCATATCCTCATCTGATAATTCAGATGGACTTAACTCCTCTTCTTCCTCATTATTACCTGCTTCTTCTTCCTCATTATTACCTGCTTCTTCTTCCTCATTATTACCTGCTTCTTCTTCCTCATTATTACCTGCTTCTTCTTCCTCATTATTACCATTCTGTTGCATTTGCATTTGATTCTGTTGACTCTGCTGCATTTGCATTGCAGTTATAAACATCTGATTAAGTATTATATCCCCTGTTGGTAAATTAGGTAAATCTTCTTTCTTCCTTAATTCATTAACCGTCATTAGATAAGTACTTTTCTCTTTATCATTTCTTATCCTTTCTTCTTCATCCCCTTTATTTATTCCCATAAATTCAAATATAAAATCCTGATTCTTTGTTAATTTATCAATAACTTCAACAGTTAATATTTCAGATATAAATCCTAGTAATGGCCGTAATCCTTTATCTTTTGAGTATACTAATCTGCTTTCTTCTCCTGATTGAAACATAGGGGCTTTTTCCCCCATACCTCCTCGATTAGGAAAATTAATCTCTGCTGGATCTATTGCATATACAGCACAGGCTAAATTAATTAAATAATCCGTCCAACGAGCATCTTCCATATCAGATAAGCCTTTGCCAAAATCTATATACTTCATATCCTTGCCCTGACCTAGCGATATAAGGGCTAATTTATGTGCTCCTGGCATACCTGCTAACTGATTAGAATACGCCATCTGGATCGCCTGTACTACTTCAGGAGACATACTTCCTCCTGTCTGAATCAGCATCCCCTCAGGAGGAGCACCTGGAGTTATTCTACGTATATTTTTATTTTCTGTATTTATATGTGCTATTACTATTTTTATTAAATCTTCAATCGGAGATCTGCCATAACCTGCTGTATCTATCTCAGAAGAGCAAAACATACGAACAAAAGCTAATTCTTCTTTTGTGAATTCTATTTTATTATTATTTATATCTAATACTTGTACATAATCGACCCCTTGATCTTGTAATTTTTTAGAGGCTATCCTGACTGTCGCCCCATCCAATGTTCTTATACCTACTAATTCGTGTTTCCTCGAGTATATTCTTTCTATTGCCACTTGATCTAAGACTAAAATGTCATTTACAAATTCTGCTAAAAATTCACTAAATCTTTGCTTTTTCGGATAATCAACATCATCTTTTGAACAATAAGCAATAAATTTCTCTAATCTTAGTACTTCTTTTTCTTCTACTTTTGTTAATTGATGTTTAATTTCTCGAGAACGAATTCTAAATCCAATTTGATTCGACCAGGCAAAAGGCATCCAAAACGGGTATATTTGATTTAATCTAGTTCTTATTATTGCACCGATAACAGCATCTTTTTTTGAAATCTTTCGTAATAAAGAATAATTCATCTTATCAGGCTTTTCTCTATAATCTTCTGTTACTTCTTTCCACATCTGCATAGGGGAATATATCTTTCCAAGAGGTTCTATATTAGTATGTTTAAAGCCTTTTACGAGATCAAAAAATTCTCTTAACATTAGCTACCTTCTATTTTATTTAATATTATTCATTATACAATACACAAATGAATTTTCAAGATATGAATTTAAAATTTAATTGTAGTCTGCCTTAACTCTGCTTCAATTCTTTTTTTAGCCAATTCGTAATAGGTTAATTCTTTTTCTATTAATATATAGTTACGATTTAATCTTATAGCAGCAATAGCTGTAGTACCACTGCCTGCACAATTATCAAGTACTACATCTTTTTCATTAGTATATGTTTTAATTAAATAGTCAAATAAAGAAATTGGCTTCTGTGTTGGATGAATTTTATCCATATTATCATAATTAACTTTTAATATAGTTTTAGGAAATCTAGAACCATCAGTATTATCAGTAGTGGTCTTATCATAAATAGAGTTACTATATATTTCTGGAACACGCCCTTGCTTTTTTTTATATTTATTCCCAATAGTTTTTTGTGGATTATAAGTAATAGAATTAGCATAAAATATTAATATATTTTCATGAGCTCTTAAAGGCATTTTGGTACAGTTAAAAAAATTAGTCCCATTTGACTTTTCCCAAATCCATTCATATTTAAACCATTTTTTATTACTCATTACTAATTCTGAGGTAAACGGTTGTACAGCAGTTAAACAAATAACACCATTTTTTTTAATAATCCTTTTATATTGTTCCCATAAGGATTCTAAAGGTATAATAGTATCCCAGGCACAAGCCACAATTCCATATGGTAGGTCACAAAGAATCATATCTATACTTTTATCTTCAATAAATTTCATAACCTGAAGACAATCACCATGTATTAAACTATTAGGTTTTACCTGAGTTACTGACATATTGTTCCTATTTTTTCAAAAGTTAATTTATAAACAAGCTGATATATTTTCATAAGGATAAAAAACTATATTTGTCATTTTTTTTTACTTCTAAATAAAGTTCTTTTACATTTCTATTTATTTTCTTTTTTACCTTTTTTAAAAAGACCCTCTTTCCAAGCAATAGCATCATCCGCTGATTTAAATTTTAAAGTAGTAAAATCCCCTGAAACGGTAGTAATAGTATACATCCATTCTCTACTCGGGGATATTTCTGTTAACTTCCAGGCAACTATATAGTCGCTGTTTAATACTGTTAATTCATTAATTTGTAATTCCATTTTTAACTCCTTTTTTAATTATTTAATGGCATTAATTAATTGTATTTCTAGTAATTTATTAGAAATTATATATATAAAATTATTATAATATTTTAAAAATTCAGTTATATTATATTTTTCTTCTTCTTCTTCTTTCTGAATATAATCATTCATAATAAAATGTATTTCTTCATTTTTTCTAGTAAAATTAAAAATTAATAGTTTTAAATTAGAATCTTTCTGAACTCCTTTTTTATATAAACCATAAGTAAGCCATATAATATTATCTTTTAAAATAAATTCAATTTTAGTATAATATCCTTTTATTGTATAATTTGGATACATACCAAAAGAATCTGGTAAAATATGTATTAGATACTTAATATTATCTATATCAGGGTGTCCTTTTATTTTTAATAATTTTTTATTTAAATCTTCTTTATAATTCATTATTTTCTCTAACTTATTAATATTTTTTGACCACAAAAAGGACAAAAATTTAATTCATACTCTTCTTCATCTAAAATTAAATATAATTTTATATATCGAGTTTTAAATAAAATAAAATCATAAATTATCCGTAACCTTTGACTTTTTAACTCAGGACAACAATAATACATTATTATATTTATATTTTGCATTACTTTCTCCATTTCAATCATCATTAATTTTATCCTTAATTTTCAAATAATCTTCTTTTCTTATATTTTCCTCATTTAACCCCTTATTAATTAATTCTAATACTAATATTTTAAGATTCAATTCAAAACATCCTAAATGACAATGATGAAAAAAACTCTGTTTTTTAGCATTATCCATTCGTCTAATGTCCACAAGTTCAAATATTATACCTGATCCCCCAAATTTTATATCTTCCCCACAATAAGAACAGGTAGCATAATAATCATATATAATATCCTCATTAAACCAGCAAATAAAATTAATTTTATCATCCCTATCAGTTATAATTTTAAATGGCATTTAACTCTCCTCTTTTGATAATCTGTCAGAAAGAATTTCCATTAATGTTATACCAGGATCTATTTTATTTAGATTAAAATGATAATGACCAACAATATAAAATGTTTCTTTATCAGCCACTATTTCTTTTATTTTTTCTTTTGACAACTTTTTTTCTCCACTCAAATAAGTATCATAAAAATAATCAGGATCAATTATTACTTTAATCTTCTGAGCCTTAATACAATTTTTATAAGCCTGTAAAGCCCTAGTTAACCGATTAATCTGCTGTTCTGTAAATCCAATATATTTCATTTTCCTACCTCTTGGAATCACTTCTT
>JBAYYR010000116.1:0-4568 GCA_041672945.1 Sulfurimonas sp.
AGCTATATGTTTATTTTAATTTATAAAAAATAATGGATTGGCTATTTGCTACCTATACACTAGTTTTAATTTTTATAGAGACTGTTTTTACCATTACACATATACTAATATAAGAAATAATATAATATAAAAGAAAAAAAGGAATAAGAAATTTTGGAATTTAAACTAAGAATTAAAAGAAAAGAATTAAAAGAAAAGAATTAAAAAATCTTTCTCTTCATCCTTGAATATAAAATTTAATATTTTAGAAAAAAGAATTAAAATTAAATTCTAACTCTTTCTCTCTCAAAAGACCCACCCATCCGCAAAAGAAAGTCACTTTTGCGGGTGGGTCTTTTGAGAGCCTTAAAAAATGGGGAAAAAATAATAGACAAAAAAAATAAAATAGTTATTTTTAATAAAATGCTACATATATTCTAAAGAAGAGGTAAAAAATGGATAATTCATATCAAAAAGAGCAAGAAATTAATGAAGTTTTTGAAAAAAAATTACAAGAATTACAAGATCCTGAAATAGCTAAAAAAGAATTTACCTTGTATCAAGAAAAATATGGAATTTCTGAAAAAGAATTACAAGATCCTGAAATAGATCAAGATAAACTCGGTTATGATAATTCTAATTATGATAATTATCCTTTTATGTTAAAAATAAAAGATAGACCTGATTATTATGTAATAGAAGATAGAAATATAATGTTAAATGGATGGTTTTTATCATCTCCTAAACGGGAATTAAAAGATGGATATGGTCATTATTGTGATTTAAAACATACGAAGTCTTTTATTGTTGATAAATTAATTAATAGACCAGGATTACACCCATTAGTAATTGAAAAATTAAATGAATTTTATGAAGAAAATAAAAAAAAGAATAGAACAGAAAAAAGTTATTTCAACTCGAATGATCTATTATTTTATTTAGCAATTATGAGTAAATTAGCTGATAAAATACCAATAAAACCTAAAAATAGAAATTATTATCTAGATAACCCAGTAATAGTAAAAATAACCTGGAAAGAAATAGAAAAAAGAGCAGGATTAACCTGTGATAGTCGAATTTATAGAGATTGGTTAGAATTTATAGATAAAGTACTACATCTTGAAGCTAATTATATAAATTCATATATAGTTAAAGATAATAAATATAATGATAATTCAAAAAAATCAATAGATAAAAGACTTAGATTATTTGATGAAGTAGTTTTAGATCGATTAGAATCAATACCAGGAATTACCTATTGTTTTACAATTCCAAAAAGTACTATTATTAATTTACTAGATGGCGTATGTGTTCGGTATAAAATGAGTGAATTAAAAGGATTAACTTTAAAAGAAAGATTAGCTTATAGATATTTACGGGCTAATTATATCCAGTATAGGCAAGATAAAAAAATTTTTATAAAAGATTTAATGGGTGTTTTAGATCAGCATCCTGAATTTGAAAAAGATATAAAAAATAAAGAGCTTCAGGAAAAAATTCAAATTACGGGTAAAATTAATCATATAGGTCAGAAAAAAAGATTTAGAGCTGCATTTGGTAAAAATAAAACTTTAAAAATATTAAATAATTTAATAAAAAAGAAAGATGAATTACTTACTAAATTTGTGGGTAAAATAACTTATGTTAAAGAACTTAAAAGAGGTTATAATTATTTAAAATTTAATATTAATCATACAATACGAGGATTAAATGTATTAAATTTTAATTCATTAGAGGATTACTTTATCTCTCGAGCTCCATATTATATATCATGAATAATGAATTAATAATATATGATAATTTTTTAACTAGCTTATTAGAAGATCATATTATATCTCAGGATCAAATAGAAAAAGTAATTGAGGATAATTATAAAATATTTAATAATTTTCAAACTCTATTATATGATCGTATTAGTAATGAAATAAGTATTATAGGATTAAAAAAAAATGATACCTATTATTTTATTACTATAGAAAATTTGATAATAGATAGTTTTATTAAGCAGGGTTATAAATTAATACCTTTTATATCTTTTTTAAATAATTCTTATAATTTAATAGATAATAATTATAATTAATATATTAAACTATTTTTTAAATGATAAATAATAAATTAAATATTCTTTTTAAAATTTTTAATAAATGTTCTAAAAAAAACTGGGATGGATATGATGCATTACCACTGTCAGTAACAGCATATAATGAAGCAATAAAAGTTATTAAACTTTTACCACCAGATTTACTTAAAAAAGTTGAAATTTCACCTCTTAATGATGGTGGAATTGCATTTGAATGGTATCATAAGAAACATTATATATTTTCAATGGCTGTAACAGGACAGAATGAAATTACTTATTCAGGTTTGTATGGCATTGGCAATGAAAGTTATGGTAAAGAAAATTTTTCAGGTTATCAGTTTCCAGTTAAGCTAATTGAATTAATTAAAAGTGTTTATTATGGAATTATTCAAAAATAATTATATTTTGATTTTTATATTCTTTTTTTCTTTTCTCATTATGTGCTTCCGTATATATATTTCCAATAACATTAATATCATAAATAATAATATTCTGTTTATTTTTATAGAGTCGAGTTCCTCTTCCTATTCGTTGTAATAACTGAATAACAGATTTACCACCCGAACATAAAATAATAGAAGCTAAATTAGGAATATCTATTCCTTCATTAAATACTTGGGTTGCTATTATAATATCAATTTTATTATTTTTAGTTAATTCTATTATTTCTATTCTTTCATTTCTATTTACTTTCCCAGTAACTATTTTAATGTTTTTATTTATATTATTTTTTAAACTATTATATATATTTTCACAGTGTTCAATAGTATTACAAAAAATAATACTAGGATAAGAAATAATTTTAGATAAATTAATAATTTGATTATTAATTAAAGTATTTTCTGTATAAAATATTTTATATATTTCTTGATAATCAATAATTCTTTTATAATATTGATAATATATAGGAATTATTTTTACTTTTATTGGAGTTAAATATCCCTGATCAGATAATACTTGTATTTTTTTCTTAAATATTATATCACCAATAGCTCCTATAGTAATTAGATTTTTATTATCTTCTCTGGATAATGGGGTACCTGAAAATAAATATCTATAATAAGTAGTATATAAACTCTGTACCACAGGGTAGAATGTAGAAGCTGGTAAAGTATGTCCTTCATCTATAATTAACATTGAAAATTGATTAATTAAATTACCATACATTTTTATTTGTTTCATACTTTTATATTTTTTCATTAACTGATGTAAAGATTGAAAGGTAGTTGCAACGAATTTATATTTATTTTGTTGCAAGGTATATTCTAATTCTTTATATCCTATTGCAACAATGCTTTCATTTTTACCATAAAGCTGATTATAAATTTTAATGCTCTGATCTGCTAAATTACTTCTATGTACTAACATTATAGTAGATACATTATATAATCGTATTAAAGAGCAAAATATAAGAGTCTTTCCTGATCCTGTAGGGAGTTCTATAATACCTCTAGCATGTTTATAACATATTTTTATTGCTTCTATTTGATAATCCCGTAAATTATGAAGTAAGTTAGGATTAAAAGGATTAATTGTCGGTTTTATTCTTTTATCAATATATTTTATTTTTATTTTATCCCAGAGATATGGTATTAATCCTGTAGGGAATTTATTATATTGGTACAAATGTTTTTTGCCATCCCAAATATCCTCTTTATATTTATCTGAATATTGAAATCCCTGAATATAAAAAGAGCATAATTCATTTAAATAATTATGTTCTTTTTTATTTATTTCTTTAATATGACAATAGCTATTATAGATTTCAATTTGCATTTTTTTTTTAATATATTATATTATACATAATGTTACAAATTAATAAGAAAGAGGATATAAAATGAGTAGAAGACAATATCTAAATTTAAATTTTAAGGTAGGAGATACGGGTCTAACTGATAATATAATTGATCGGGAATTTGAAACACAATCTGATACTATAGATTTTGGGAACATCCAGGATTTAACTCTTGCAGCGGGTACAGTAGATAAAGAAGTTACTCCCGCCATAATAACTAATATTAGAACTATATATATAGAATCAGAAGGTACTATTACTATGAAATTAAATAGTATTGCCGCTACAGGAATCATTATAAGTAAAAAAACTGACTGTGATAAAGCAGTTTTTTTAGCAGAAACTACTGCTACTAAAGTATATGTAACAAATTCTGGTACTTCTGATATTAATGTTTTAATTGGTATTATTGGAGATTAAATGAATAAATATCTGTTGAAAAATTGCTGTAGGGAAACTTAAATTTTTGATCTGTATTATTTTATATCTTTGTTTATCTTTTTTCTTTCTAAGAATGAAACTACATAAATACTGTCGATCTTTAAGTAAAAATGATATTTGTAATTTTGTAGTTTTTTGTATTATTACTAAAAATTGGGGGAATATTTTTTGTATTCGTAATTTTAATTTATATTTATGCATAAAATGCTATATATATATAAATAGATTTTTTGTAAATAAATAAATAATGAGGTAAAAAATGGATAAAATTAT
>JBAYYR010000117.1:0-4548 GCA_041672945.1 Sulfurimonas sp.
GATTTCCTGTTGAGTTGTAGAATTTACTATCTAAAGTTTCTTGATTATGTTTCAATCCATATGCAATACCGACTATATATTTATGAGGGTAGTCTTTACTATTATAAAATAATAAATAATCTTTAGCTTTTCTGTTATCACTTAACTGTCCATTTTCTTCTAGCCCATTATATTTTGCAATTGCTTTTACAATATCATCTCTGGTGATATCACTAAAATCTATCTTACTCATCTTGTGCCTTTTTTCATTTTCTAAAAACTTTCCAAACATTGTATCGAAGAGTTTACTATTTTTAAAAGCCGACTCTAAAAATCTATATTTTAGGAAAAATTCAATAATATTTTAAGCAAAAATAGTAGGAAAAACAGTTATTTTAGAAGCAAAGATATAGTTTTGTTTAACTCTTCTAAACCTTTTTGTTTCAATCTTTTATCGTTTATTGCATAGCCATTTACTAGATAATCTTTTAGAATTTTAGTAGCCCAAATCCTAAAACTAGTGGCTCTTTTGGAGTTTACACGGTAGCCTAAGGAGATAATCATATCAAGATTATAATAGTCTATCTCTCTTATAACCTCCCTATTTCCCTCTTTTTGAACTGTTGCATTTTTTGCAACAGTTGAATTTTTATCAAGCTCTTCTTCTTTAAAAATATTTCTTATATGCCTTGAAATAACTGATTTATCTCTACCAAAAAGCACCTCTAACTGCTTTTGACTAAGCCACAAAGTATCATTTTCAAATGAAACATCTAGCTTTATCTCTCCATTTTTATCTTCATAGATTACAATCTTATTTTCCATAATTGCAATATCTTTATCTAAAAACACTCTTTGATCTCTTTTATATATTTTTATATTTCCAAAATTTTCTCCAAATTTTTCAAGAATTGTATCTTCAATAATATTTTAAGCAAAAATAGTAGAAAAAACTAACCATTTCTCTCTAGCATCTCTTTAGCAAAAACTCTAGCCTCGTGGGTTATGGTATCGCTACTTATGATCCTAGCTATCTCCTCGACCCGCTCATCAAACTCAAGCTCTTTTACAAACGAATCATCACCCTCTTTATAGACTAAAAAGTGTTGTGAAGCGACTGAAGTTAGTTGCGGTTGGTGAGATATGGCAAATATCTGAAAACTTTTGCCAAGTTCTTTTAGCACCTTAGCGACACTCATCGACTCTTCACCGCTAAGGTTTGCATCTATCTCATCTAAAAAAAGTATCCCGCCATCTTTTAAAAACTTTGATTTTATAGATAGTATCGCTAACCTTAGTCGGTTAAACTCCCCTGTACTAAGCTTATTTAGCTCAGTTGATTTTAGTTTTATGACAACTCTATCGCCACCACTTAAGCTAAGCTCATCTTCTTCTAGCTCTACACTAGCCTCTCTTAGATAAAGCTCATTTAGGTATCTATTTAGCTCACTATTAAAGCTACCTATCTCTTTTGCTCTAAAACTATTTAGCTTTTTTGCATCAGCTTCTATACTCACTTTAAGAGTAGATATCTGTTTTTCAAGATCACCTTTTGTTATATCTATGTTTTCATACTTTGTAAGTTCTAGCTTTTTTTGCTCAAGATACTCTAGAGCCTCCTCTACACTTCCATACCTTCGTTTTGTTTCACTTAGCTCTTCTATGCGGTTTAAAACAGACTCAATATCGACTTCATCAAGCGATGCAAAGCTCTCTTGTGAGTTTTGTAAAACTGCCCTAAGCTCGTTCATCGCATCGCTAAAAAAAGATGAATCAACCTCTAAAAGCTCAAGTGTTTTATCTACCTTATGTTCATAGGCAAATATCGCCTCAGCCTCATTTAGTGCCTCTTGAACCTTCTCTTTTTTAGATAGATCTTTTTTAACATCCATAAGCTCTTCATCTTCACCCACTTTTAGCCCAAGTCTCTCTAGCTTATCTATCTCAAAAGCGGCAAACTCTTTTAGCTCATTTAGCTGTTTTTGCTCATCTTCTATCACTTGAAGCTCTTTACTTAACTCTTTAAACTTTAAAAAACTCTCCCTATACCCTGCTAAAAGCTCTTTAAATGTCGGCTCATCTATTCTATTGTCTAAGATACTTAGCAGGTTTTGCGGCTCAAAATCACTATAATCTTTTAACGATAGATACCTTACAAACTTTGAAGTTATACTATTTAGCTCTTTTTTTGAGACACCTTGAGAGTTTATAAAGTATCTTGTTTTATCTTTTTTTGTAGCTCTAAATATATTTATCTCTTCATTTGCATCAAAATCTATCTCGCCATCGACACTAGACTCACAAATAGCAGCATCGACACTAGCTAAACCAAGTGAAGCTAAGATAGAGTTTAAAAGTATAGACTTACCGCTCCCACTAGGTCCACTAAAAACAACTACACCATCTTTAAACTCAAGCTCAGCTTTTGCAAAACTAAGATACTCTTTTAGGTAAAATCTCTCTATCAATTGCCCCACTCCAGTTTTTGTTTTAAAACATCAAAATAGTTAAAATCCTCTCGATGTACTAGTTTTATGGTGTTTTTAGCCAACCTTATAAAAACCCCCTCATCTGCGTCTATCCTTAGTCTATCTTGCCCATCTATGGTGATTAGGGCATTGTCATCTTTACTTCTAAGCTCCAATGTAAATCTACCTGGTAAAACAAGTGGTCGCTGTTTTAGTGAGTGCGGACAAATCGGAGTTAGTGCAAAAACATTGCTCATAGGAAAAAGAACAGGTCCACCTGCTGATAGGTTATAGGCTGTTGAGCCTGTAGGGGTGGAGACTATAAGTCCATCGCCATAGTATGTGTTGAACTTTTTTCCATCTACAAGTGTCTCTATGTGGATCATCTTTGAGATTCTATCCCTTGTAAAGACAATATCATTTAGTGCATAGATCCGCTTTTTTGGCTCTTTTATAGGGGTCACTTCTAAAACTGCTCGCTCATCTATGCGGTATCTTTTCTCTTTTATCTTAAGTATAAAATCATCCATCTCATCTAGTGAAAAGTCTGCCAAAAATCCAAGTCGCCCTGCATGAACTCCAAGTATAGGTATCCCATAATCAAGCGATCTTCTAGCGGTTGATATAAGAGTTCCATCTCCACCAAAGCTAACTATAAAGTCACTACTCTCACAAATCTTCCCAAAGCTACTCCCCTCAAGCCCTATCATAGTGGCACTTTTGCTCTCTAGCAAAACCTTTATACGGTGAGATTCAAAAATATCTTTTAGCTTTAAATAATCATCTTTTATCTCTGGTGTGTTTGGTCTAAGGACTACACCTACAACTTTTATATCTTTATCTTTCATACCATTCATCATCTTTTTGTAATATATTTTTTATATATTTTTCCTAAACAAATTTTTAACATTATCTAAAATACCATTTGCTTTATTGGGAGTATAATTTTCTAACTTTGGATTGGTTCTAATAAGTGAAATATCTAGTTGTGGGAAATTTTCATCATTTGTGATAACAACATCACAATTAGAATTTTTAGCACAAAAATATTGCAAAGTATCTTCATAATCTGTATTATTTATTTTAGAAAAAGTAGAAGCATTTATTCTAAGTTCTTTGACTTCATCTACTACTTTAAAAACATCACTTGCCTCTAACTTTAAAAATTCATTAGCTACATCTACATTGCTTACTTTTGCTCTTTGGGATAAAAGAAAAGATAAATTAGTTAAAGTAGAGGTATTAATATATAAATCGGCTCCACATGAAATATAATTATAAATCAACTCTTTACTAGCTTTAATAAGCTCTATATTTGTTCTTATTTTTGCATAATCACTAAATTTATTCTCATCTACAAGTAAGTCCAATAAAATATTTGTATCAAGATAAACTCTATTGTGCATATCTTCTAGTCCTTATTTCAGCCAAATCTTCTTTTGTGGGCATAGCTTCATATTTAAGATGTCCAAACTGTTTTTTAAACTCTTCCAATCTAGAAAAATTCTTATTTTCCTGAAAAACCTCACCACTCTCAACCTCTTTAACCTTTATATCGCCCTTAAAAGCATCAATAAGCCCTTTAAAAGCTGTAATTATCTCTTTTTTATCGACTGGTATATCTATGCTAAATCTTACTGTATTTGCCACAATAACCCCTTTTGTCTCATTTTTTAGTTTACTCTAAAACTTTACTTGTTTTATACACCTTGCTTTTTTAGGCAATATTAGTCACATTATACAAGAAATCTTTAAACTATTCAAAGCCAACTTTAGGTAAAATCGCAAAAAATATTTATAGAGATAGGTTTTTGATGAGAACACATTATTGTACAGATTTGAGTGAAAAAGATATTGACAAAGAGGTAGTTTTAGCTGGTTGGGCAAATAGTTACCGTGATCATGGTGGGGTTATATTTATAGATTTAAGAGATAAAAGTGGAGTTATTCAGCTCACTTGCGACCCAAAGGATAGCCTTGAGGCACACAAAGTGGCTAGTAGTGTTAGAGATGAGTTTGTCCTTATAGTAAAAGGTAAAGTTCGCCATCGTGGTGAGGGGTTAATAAATCCAAGACTAAAAACTGGTGCTATTGAGATAGT
>JBAYYR010000118.1:0-4529 GCA_041672945.1 Sulfurimonas sp.
ATTTTATTTTTTAGGAATTAATTAATCTAATATATTGTCTTAATATTTAGTGGCATTATAATTTTTAAATTACAAAACTAGGAGAAGGTAGTTTTAAAATTTGAAGTTAATTCCAGCATAGCCAGAAGTTGTGTATTTTATCTCATCTTTTTCGCCATCAACTTTTAATTCTGCTGTATGTCTTATATATCCCAGACCTAGTTCAAACTCTACATTTTTGCAATATCATAAATAGCCGCTAGCTAAAGTGTGATATTTTAAAATTAAAGTTATTTTTTTTAAAAATTAATCTACTTAAGCATTGTTTTGTTACTATTTGTAATAAACTATAAGGAAAAGCTATCAAACAAGAGAGTAAAAATAGCTCAGACTCTATTTTTAGAGTGATTGCGATCAGGGGGGGGATTTTGACTTCAAAACCCTCAAGTTTCCTGTTTTTTTGTGATAACTCTATTTTTACTTTTGAGTTTTTCAAGCTACTTTTTACTTTTAAAAAATATAGAAGATAACCATACAAAAAACCAAGAGATAAGCTTTTATCAGATTCAAAAAAAAGACAAATCATCTTCTTACAAAGCTTCTATATAGCTTTTCAAAACAAAAAGATACTTTACTAGAAAAACATAAAGTAGTGCTAGAGTACTTAAAAGAGAACTCTTATGATGTACCTTTAGATGAGATTTATAGGAAGATAAATGGTGTTTTAGGCTCAAAACCTTATAACATCTACATAACAGATGAAAATCTGATCATAAAAAACACAACGATGCCATCTGATATGAACTTTGATTTAAGTTTTGCAAAATATCTTTTTGATAGTCATAGGCAAAACGATACTATAGGGGTTTCTCCCCCTATTTTTGAGATGTTTTCACAAAAAATGATAAGCTATTCAGATATGTATTTGCCAAATTCAAATAGAGTTTTGCAAGTGAGCTACACTTATGATGAGCTAGATAAAGATTTGGAAGATTTAAAAAATACGATAAATAAAAATCAAAATATTATAAATAGTTATGCTTACATAGTTTTTAATGACGGTTATATTGGGGATTTTATTTTTAAAAATATCAAATCATACAAACCAAGCTTAGAGGAGATTGAAGATAGGATCAAAAAAGGTCAAGAGCTTTTTGATAGTTTTCATAAAACTCTCCATTATTTTAAGAAAAATGATAAAAATAAAACATTTTTCTTACTTGAAAATAGCCCGATATTTGATGAAGCAAAAATTGTTTATAGTATTGAGTTTGATGAGAGTAGCTTAAAAGAGAGTATATTTTTCTTAAATATTATAATATTTTTTACTACTCTAATAGGGCTAGTCACTATTTTTATAGTCTATAAAGTGCGAGAAAAAGAGTATATTTTAAACTACAAAGATAAGTTTATAGAGCACTCTATTCATGAGATAAAAACTCCGCTTTCTATTTTAAATCTCAACTTACAACTAAAAAACGAGACTTTTGGGGAAGATAAATACTCAAGAAAAATGGAAGGAGCTATAAAAACACTAAAAAACTCCTATGAAGATATGACATTTTTACATACAAAATCAAAGATAAAATACAAAATAGAGAGTCTAAATCTAGAAAAAATTTTAAAAGATAGAGTAAAGTATTTTGAACTAATTGCCCAAACTCAAAATAGAAGTTTAAACTTAGAGATTTTAGAAAATAGTTTTTTTGGCATTAGCCAAATTGAGCTAGAGAGACTCATAGATAACAACATCTCAAATGCCATAAAATACTCTGATGTTAATTCAACTATAGATATTATCTTAGAAAATAGTACCTTAACATTTATCTCAAATGGCGAAAAGATAAAAGACAAAGAGGCTATTTTTAAAAGATATGAGAGGGAAAATATAAGTTTAGGTGGGCATGGAATTGGATTAAGTATTGTAAAAGATATTTGCGATAAATATAAAATAAAAATCGGTGTAACTAGTGAAGAAAATATAAACATTTTCTCATATAGCTTCAAATGTCACACAAATATCACACAATAGTAGTAAAATAGGCTTATGAATAAAATATTTTTACTAGAAGATGATTTCTCTTTAAATGAGACAATTAAAGAGATGTTAGAAAAAGATGGTTTTAAAGTAGATAGTTTTTATAATGGCGAAAAAGCACTTGAGAATATTTTACAAGATTATGCTTTGTATATTTTAGATATAAATGTTCCAAATATAGATGGGCTTTTTGTTTTGGAAAAAATAAAAAATACAAATCCAAACTCAAAAGTTATAATAATAAGTGCAAATATAGATATAAATAAAATAACACAAGCATATGAAAAAGATTGTGATGACTATATAAAAAAGCCTTTTGATCTGCAAGAGTTTAGGCTAAAAGTTAGAAAAATATCAAATAGTTTTGATATTTTAAAAATAGATAATGAGCTGTTTTTCAATATGAAAACAAAAGTTTTATATACAAAAAAAGAGGAGATTTCTCTTACAAAACTAGAAAAAAAGCTACTTTTTTTACTTTTACAAAATAAAGACAAGAAGGTAACTCATCAAAATATAGAGAATTTTGTATATGAGGGAGTTTCAAAAAACCTCTATGGCTGTTCGAACTTTGGTAAAAAGAGTTAGGGACAAACTCCCCAAAGATACTATCTTAAATAGTTTAGATGAGGGTATTATATAAAGTCCATAAATCTCTAGCCTTTTTTATTCTCGTACAAATTTTATTTTATCTACTATATTTTGATAGCTTTTGATAAAAAACTCTTTTGATTTATCGTTAGTTCCATTTTCATAATACTCTAAAATCCCATCAACATAAAGAGATATATCCTCTTCTGATGGGATGAGCAACATTTTGCCATCGCTTTTAAGAGATAGGTTTAGTATTGTTCTAGCTGTTCGTTTATTGACATCTGCAAAGTATTGCAAGTAGGCTAGATTATTGTGTAGATATAGGGCTTTATTATAAGGATTTTTGATAGTTTTACTAATTTCAATCACCCTATCTAGTTCGTTCTCAAGCATAATGCTATCTGCTAATGGTATATAGTTGCTCCCTTTGATAGTTACCCCTTTTTTTCGCACTGCTCCTATATCTTCTTTTTCGATTAAATCATCGGCTAAAATCTGATGAATGGTACGAATTTTATGCTTACCAATAACTCCATCATCGGTTAAAATAAACCTAAATGCCTTGTCAAGATTTATCAACATCTTTGCATCGCTATATCTTTTTCCACCGCTAGTTCTTCCATACTCCAAAAGTGTTATAGCATCGGCTTTTGTGTAGGCATTTCCCTCTATCTTAGCACTAGTATATACAAAATCAAACCCAAAACTCTCTACTAGATTTTTGCTTGCTAAAAACTCTTTTAAAGATAGCTGATTATTTAAATCTTCTAGCATCTCTAATTCATTTTTTGTAAATATCTCTACGCTATCTAAAAAGGCTCGGTTGTAAGTTATAAGATTTTTTCTATCTCCACTCATTTGCTACTCCTTATATCTTTACTAAGCAACTCTTTTAGGCTCAAAAAAACACCCCTATTTAGGTAGAGAAACCCCCTTATAGCGGGGTCTATCTTAAGCACCCTACACTCCTCTTTAAACACCTTGTCTAAAACCACTTTTTGCTCCACATATGGGGCTATAAATATAAACTTATCAACATAAAGTGTTAAGATAAATCTCCTTCCAACCTGAAGAGTTTTTGTACTCTTTAAGCTCTGCTTTTCGCTAAAACTAAGCATATACCCTTTTGTTTTTAAGTATTTATCTACCGCAAAAACCGCTTCTCTGCTAAAACTACTACACCTTACATAGGCAAAATCACCTATATTTTCAACCTCTAAGTTTTTATCTAGCAAGATATTTTTATCACTATCTAAGTAGCTAAAACTCCTCTTTATTCCGCCCAAAAACTCTTTTAAAAGTGGCTCTGAGAAGTTGTGTCTAAAGTAGTTTCGCTTATACTTCTCATCTGTGTTAGTTTCATCTATAAAGTAGTTTTTTTCTATAGTGTGAAGGTACTCCAAAAGCTCACTTTTAGCAACTCCTAGCAGCGGACGGATAAGTTTATAATCGGTTTTTTGCTCAACTAGTTGCATACCTAAAAGCTCCAAAAGCCCCGCTCCCTTGCTTAGTTGCATAAAAAACCACTCAAGTCTATCACCTAGATGGTGAGCCGTTAGTAGGTTCTCATAACCATGCTCATCTATAAGTTTTTCAAAAAAACTATACCTTATCTCTCTAGCTTTTGCCTCAAAGTTTTGTGTGAACTTTGGTGCCTCATAGGTATATAAGAGTTTTTTATAGTTTTTAGCCAAATCTTTAGCATAGCTAAGCTCATCTTTACTCTGCTTCCTTAGGGCATAATCAACTATCGCGATATCAAACTCAACACCCGCCTCAACAAGCAAAAAAAAGAGTGCACTAGAATCGACCCCGCCTGAAAAAGCTAGTAGATTTCTACGGTTTTTTAAAAGCTCTAAAACATCAAGCTCTAATGAGAGTTGCACTTAGCTTATCACCTAAAAGTTGCTCTATTTTG
>JBAYYR010000119.1:0-4528 GCA_041672945.1 Sulfurimonas sp.
CTTCTAAAAACTCTCTAGCATGTTTTACTTTGTAGTCTATGTCGTTTTGGGCGATTTTTACTGAGAGTTTTATCTCTTTCACATCTATCTTGACTTGGTTTTTTCTCTGCTCTTTTAGTTTTTTCTCTTCTTGATACTTAAACTTGCCGTAGTTCATAATTTTCACAACAGGTGGCTTTGCTTCAGGTGCTATTAGAACCAAATCTAGCCCCATATCACTTGCAACTTTTCTAGCCTCTTCTATAGCAACTACCCCTAGCGACTCTCCCCCGTCTATATTGCATCTTACCTGTGGTATACGAATATCATCATTCATTAGAACTTGGTCACGTTTACTCAAAAATTTACCTCACTTATTTTAGTTTTGATTAACTCTAAAAACTCATCCTCTTTTAGGTTATATTGTTCTCTAGCTCTTCTATCGCGAATAGCTACACTCCTACCCTCTACCTCTTCATCCCCTATAATGATGAGCATCGGAACTCTGCTTTTTTCTGCTTGTCTTATCCGCTTATTTAGCGAATCATTTTTGCTATATATCTCACTATCTGCATCGATATCTAGCAACTTTGATGCCAACTCTTTAGCATAGGCATTGTGCGACTCTGCTATAGGGATGATCGCTACTTGAGTAGGTGCAACAAACATAGGAAACTCACCCGCATAATGCTCTGTTAATATCCCTATAAATCTCTCAAATGAGCCAAGTATAGCACGGTGAATCATAACAGGTTGAATCTTGTCATTATTTTCACCATTATACTCAAGTTCAAATCTCTCAGGCAAGTTAAAGTCAAGCTGTATGGTTCCACACTGCCACTCTCGCCCTATCGCATCGGTGATTTTTATATCTATCTTTGGACCATAAAATGCCCCACCACCCTCATCTACTTCATAACTTAGGTTGTGTTTTTTCATAGCATTTTCTAAAGATTTTGTTGCTATCTCCCAAACATCATCATCTCCAACCGCTTTTTGTGGCTTTGTAGATAACATCATCTTATAATCAAACCCGAAAGTACTCATGATTTTATCGACAAAATCGACAACCTCTATGATCTGCTCTTCTATCTGATCGGCTCTACAAAATATATGAGCATCATCTTGAGTAAACTCTCTTACACGAAAAAGCCCGTGCAATGCCCCTGTCATCTCATGGCGATGAACTACACCATACTCAAAAAACTTTAAAGGTAGGTCTCTATAAGAGTGAAGCTCATCTTCATAGACTTTTATATGCCCAACACAGTTCATAGGTTTTACACCAAACTCTATCTCATCTATCTTGGTAAAGTACATATTTTCACCATAGTTTTGGTAGTGTCCAGATACCATCCAAAGATCGCTTCTTAGCATCTCAGGACCTCTAACTGGCTCATAACCTCTTTTTCTATGGGCTTTAAAGAGTAGTTGCTCTAACCTTGAGCGGAGTCTCCCACCAGCAGGTAGCCATATAGGAAAACCAGCTCCAACCTCTTCACGAAATGTAAAGAGCTTCATCTCTTCACCTAGTTTTCTGTGGTCTCTTTTTTTTGCCTCTTCTAGTCTATCTAGATGCTCTTTAAGTGCCTCTTTTGTGGCAAATGCTATACCATATATACGGGTTAGCATCTCATTTTTACTATCTCCACCTAGATAAGCACCAGAGACTTTTGTAAGCTTGAAGTATCTTATAAGCCCACTATTTGGCAAATGTGGACCACGACATAGATCCTCAAAATCACCCTGCTTATATATAGATACCACCTCACTAGGTATCTTATCTAGCACCGCTTGTTTTAGGTGATCATCTCTAAACTTCTCTCTAGCTTCGCCCATTGAGATTTCGTATCTTGTTATGTCGTTTTTAGCTTTAGCTAAGTTTAACATCTCTTTTTCGATAGTTTTTAGATCATCTTCGCTAATAGGGGTTGATGTTTTAAAGTCGTAGTAGAACCCCTCGCTTACATTTGGACCTACATAAAATTTTGCATCGGGATACAATCTTTTAATAGCTTGAGCCATAAGATGAGCTGTTGAGTGGCGAAGCACATCTAGTGAGTCTAGTGAGTTATCTAGCTCTATAGGCTCCCCGCTGCACCCTAGAGCGGTAGCGGTTTGGGTATCTATGATAGCATCGTTATGTTTAAAAGCAATAGCACTCAAAATATTTCCTTATAGCTCAGTTTTCAAAATTGCCCCATTTGAAGCATTTGAAACTAGAAGTTGGTATCTCTTTAGCCACTTTGAAGCGACCTCATTTTTGTGTGGCTTGTATGCTGCTCTTCTTTTTGCGATAATATCTTCACTAACATTTAGTTTTAGTATATGTTTATCGACATCAAGCTCTATCTCATCGCCATCTTCTACAAGTGCGATAAGTCCACCCTCAGCAGCCTCTGGCGATATATGACCTATACAAGCACCCTTTGTTGCACCTGAGAATCTACCATCAGTTATAAGAGCTACACTATCGCCTAGCCCCATTCCTTGTATAAGAGCGGTTGGAGCCAACATCTCTTGCATCCCCGGCCCACCTTTTGGACCCTCATAACGGATAACTACAACATCACCCGCTTTTACTTTATGCCCCATAATCCCAGCTATTGCTTCTGGTTGAGAGTTAAAACATATAGCACTACCCTTAAATGCTCTCATATGTGGCTCTATACCTGCTGTTTTTACAACCGCACCCTCAAGGGCTATGTTACCAAAAAGTATAGAAAGCCCCCCTACTTCCGAATATGGATTATCGTAAGGGTGGATGATAGCCTCATCTAAGATTTTAGCATCTTTGACTCTATCGCCTATGCTCTCACCACTTATGGTTGGGTTATCAAGATGGAGTATCCCACCTCTTCTAGCTAGTTCACCCATAACAGCACTTACACCACCTGCTTTGTTTATATCGTCCATATGAACAGTTGTTAATGATGGTGAGATTTTGGCTATATGAGCGACATTATCGGCTACATCGTTGATCTTTTGTACATTGTACTCAACACCCGCTTCACGGGCTATCGCTAACATATGTAAAACAGTGTTTGAGCTTCCACCCATCGCCATATCTACCGCAAAAGCATTGTGAACCGCTTTTTCATTTAGGTAGTTTTTAAGGTTATATGCACCATTATCATTGCCTATCGCCATCTCAACTATCCGTTTTGCTGCTTTTTTAACAAGTGCTATTCGCTCTGGAGTCATAGCTAGTATGGTTCCATTTCCAGGATATGCTATCCCCATCGCTTCGCACAGAGTATTCATAGAGTTAGCTGTAAACATACCAGAGCAACTACCGCCACTAGGACATGCGTTGCACTCTATATCATAAAGCTCCTCTTCGCTTATGCTACCCTCATTAAACTGCCCAACCGCCTCAAAAGCAGTAGAGAGATCTATCGGTGTTCCATCTTTTTTATGACCCGCTGGCATCGGACCACCTGAGACAAATATCGTCGGTACATTTACCCTCAAAGCTCCCATAATCATACCAGGTACTATCTTGTCACAGTTTGGGATACATATCATTGCATCTAGCTTGTGTGCATTCATAACAGTTTCGATAGAATCAGCGATAATCTCACGAGAAGGGAGTGAGTAGAGCATACCATCATGCCCCATCGCGATGCCATCATCTACACCTATAGTGTTAAAAACAAACGGTACACCACCCGCTTCACGGATAGCCTCTTTTACTATCTCGCCATACTCATGTAGGAAAAAATGGCCGGGAATTATGTCTATATAGCTGTTTGCTATACCTATAAAAGGTTTATCAAAATCTTCATCTTTTAGCCCCGTAGCTCTTAAAAGAGAGCGGTGAGGTGCCTTATCGAACCCTTTTTTAATAGTATCACTTCTCATAAAAATCCTTAAAATCATCACATTTTGCGAATAAAGTGGTGTGATTATATCATTTTTTCATATTTTTATCATAAAACCCCTTTACAATTAAAAAATAAATCGCTATAATTCCACCCACTCAAAAAAAGAGTGTGTTATTTGGATGCGGGAATAGCTCAGTGGTAGAGCACAACCTTGCCAAGGTTGGGGTCGCGAGTTCGAACCTCGTTTCCCGCTCCATTTTTTATTTATTGATTGTTAAAGTTTAAAAAACACCCATCTTGCCCGGGTGGCGAAATCGGTAGACGCAGGGGACTTAAAATCCCCCGGTAGCAATACTGTGCCGGTTCAAGTCCGGCCTCGGGCACCACTAAATGTTTTAGTTTGACTGGTGCCATCGCCAAGTGGTAAGGCCGCAGCCTGCAAAGCTGCTATCCCCAGTTCAAATCTGGGTGGCACCTCCAGTTTTAAATTTTAATGATACTTTTTATTTGTGGATCTTTGGCAGAGTTGGTCGATTGCACTGGTCTTGAAAACCAGCGAGGGTAATACCTCCCAGAGTTCGAATCTCTGAGGGTCCACCACTTTAAACTCATATATCACGCACTTCCCAGCTTTAAGGTTGGAGCTTGTACGCTATTTGTACGCTCATCATCTAAAAAAGCAGCATGTTTCTTATCTTTTGACTTAATATATTTTGCGTAAA
>JBAYYR010000120.1:0-4471 GCA_041672945.1 Sulfurimonas sp.
GTAAATCTAGTAGCAGATGTTATATCCATAAAAGACATATCAAGACCACTTGTATCATAATCTTTTAGATACTCTTTTACTTTTTTAATCATTTGTGCATCGTGAGCTCTGTTCTCATCTAGCCAAAATACAGCTGGAATGCCTTCGATTCTTGTTCTATCAACTGTTAGTTTTACCCAGTCTCTTATAGGGATATCTTTTGCTCTACTCATTCTCCAGATATCACCCGCTTCGCACTCAAAGCTCATAAGTGTTTCACCGCTCTCTGTTTTTACTGTTACAGTTCCACTCTCTTTTAGTTCAAAAGTTGTTGGGTGTGAGCCGTACTCCTCTGCTTTTTGAGCCATAAGACCTATATTTTGCATTGTCCCCATTGTTGTTACATCGTATTGGCCATTTTTAACACAATCAGCTACCATCTCTTCATGAAACATTCCATAAGTTGAGTCAGGGATAACCGCAAGTGTCTCAAGAGCAGCACCTGTTCTATCCCACTGTTTTCCACCCTCTCTAACAACTACAGGCATAGAAGCATCGATGATGATATCGTTTGATGCATTGAAGTTTGTTGTACCTTTATCTGAATCAACCATCGCTAGTTTTGGAGAGTCTGAGTCTAGCACAGCTTTAAAATCTGCTTTTATCTCTGCCTCTTTTGCATGACCTTTGATCTTTTTTTCTAGATCTGACATACCTAAATTAGGGTTTACACCTAACTCTTTAAATGTTTGTGCATGTTTAGCAAATACACCCTCAAAGAAAACCTCAAAACCATGGCCAAACATAACAGGGTCTGAGATCTTCATCATAGTTGCTTTTAGGTGAAGCGACCAAATTAGACCTTTTTCTTTAGCTTCAGCTATAGATGTTTTATAGAACTCTCTAAGTGCTTTAGCTGACATAAAAGTACCATCTAAAATCTCACCTTTTAGTGCATTTATAGTTGTTAGCTCTTTGCCGTTTATAGCAATAGTTACTTTTTGGTCTTTATCTGAAGTTATAGATTTTTCATTACCATAAAAATCACCTTTTCCACCCATATGTGCAACTTTTGCTTTTGAGTTATCAGAGAAAGCTCTTAGTTTATGTGGGTTTTTCTTTGCAAAGTTCTTAACAGCTTTTGCAGATCTTCTATCTGAGTTACCCTCTCTTAGAACTGGGTTAACAGCTGAACCTAAACATACATTGTATTTTGCTCTTATCGCCTCTTCTTCAGCATTTGCTGGATTTTCTGGGAAGTTAGGGATATCATACCCTTGTGACTGAAGCTCAGCTATACAATCTTTTAACTGACCGATAGAAGCAGAGATATTTGGAAGTTTGATGATATTTGCATCCTCTTCTAAAACCAACTCACCTAGTTTAGATAGCTCATCCTCAGCTAAACCCATAGCTGCTAAAACTCTACCCGCTAGTGAGATATCGCTAGTTACCACTTCAACTCCTGCTGCTTTTGTAAAAGCATTTACTATAGGTAGTAGTGAGTAAGTTGCTAGGGCTGGTGCCTCATCTATCTTTGACCAAACGATTTTTGACATTTTATATCCTTAAGTTAATCTTGAAAATTGCAAAAGGTAACACCCTTTAATAATTTATAAATAGCATATTACCACTCAAGGTAAATAATCTTATTAACTAGGTAAAAATATTTAAAATATTTTATTTATTTGTTTCAATAGGTAACACTATTATTTATTAATATTGCTTAAGTGTGTAGAATAGTTACACGAAAAGTCGTGAGTGCCGTTTTTATTTTTAACAAAATATAGATAGTCTGTTTTTTTAGGAAATATCGCAGCTTTTATAGCATCTAGGCTAACATTACACACAGGGTATGGCGGAAGAGCTGGAATTTTATAGGTATTGTAGGGTGAATCATCTTCTCTTATCCTTTTTGCGCTCACTCTTACATGGGAGTACTCACCATAATTGAGTGTCCCATCCATCTGAAGCCTCATCTTTTTCTTGATTCTATTGTGTATTACCGATGAGACAAGCTCCATCTCCTCTATAGAAGCCGATTCTTTTTGGATTATTGAAGCTATTGTTACTATTTGTAACCATTTTTTCTCGTTATAATCATTAAATATCTTCATGGAGATATCTCTCATCTTATTTTGGGATTGAGTTAAAAGTGTTTTGATGATCCCTCTCTCACTAAGTCCAAGTGGCAAGGCATAGGTATTTGGCATAAACATCCCATCAGGATATGAGCTAAGAGAGTTGTACTCAAGCTCTAGTTTTGCTCTATCTAAGTTTAGCTCTTTTGCTAAGATATCTAAAAATATATATGTAGTCTCCCCAGGGATGAGTGTTACATTTTTTAGTGCAGCTTTTGAAGTGGTTAGTTTATATAAAAAATCTGCTTTTGTGTTTTTAGTCGTTTTTATATCTATCCATCCGCTTTGAGCCATCCCTATAGCTCTTAGTATGTAAGCATCTGCGGTGTTTATATTGTAACCCTCTTGTTTCATTTGTGTTATAATGGCACTCGTTGAACCCTTTGGGATAAATATAACTTTAGCAGAGCCAATCGGCTCATTTAGGTAGTATATGAACGATAGTATAGTGATGAGAGTTATATCTAAGACCCAATTTATTATATTTAGCTTTTTAATCTTCATAATTATTTTTTCGTTGTCTCTTTTTTTGGCTTTAAAAAACGGTTTTTTTATAGATAAGCTATCTCTGCCTAACTTAAGTATAGAGCAATTATACATAAAATGGGACGAAAAGATTAGCTTAGATATAAATAATCTAACTATCAAAAGTTCAAAAACCACTTCAAGAGTTAAAAAAAGTGATATCTTAAACACCCTAGAGTACACAGTTTCTGCCCTACCCTACTTTAAGTCCATAATCATAAATAATCTTAAAGCTGATGATATAGAAGCAAATATAAGATTTTGCGACACGGATAACAAGCTAAATATAGACTCAAACCTCTTTAATCTAAAGAGTAAACTCTCCTATAACAAAGAGTTTATAGAGCTTGATGTAGATTCGCTAACCTCTAAAATACACGATATAGAGATAAAATCAAAAACTATTATAGATATATCTCATAAGTTTAAAATAGGTACAGATGCCACCATAAGAGTTGGGCAAAGCAACTTTGAGCTTACACTTTTAAAAGAAAAAACTAAGTTATATTATTTAGTATCAGCCGATGAGAGCATAAAAAATCTAAAAGAGATTGTATCAGTATTTGCTCTTGATGATGATATAAAATACTGGGTAGATGATGCTATAGGAGCTAAAGAGATAGAGCTTTATGAGCTAAGGGGCGAAGTAGATCTTAAAAACCCAACAGATGCTTATAAAAACATAATAGCAAGAGCTAGTGTTTTAGATGCCACTTACACATATGACCCAAAGCTTGATCTTGTAAAAAGTACTCAGGTTGATCTACTTTTTAAAGATGGAGTGCTATATATTGATCCAAAAAAACCTTTTAGTTATGGGTTTGATCTTGGCTCATCTCATCTAAATATAGACTTCAATAACCTTTTGCTAACTCTCTGGTTAGATTTTGATGGGGTGTTAAACTCCGATATATTAGGTATTTTAAGCCATTATGGTATAGATTTGCCACTCAAACAACTAGCTGGTAAAACTGCTACAAAACTTACTCTTAAAGTAGATCTAGACTCGCTAGATACCACAGCAGATGGGGTTTTTATACCAAAAGATAGCAAGATAGAGTACTTAGGTTATGTTTTTGATGTAGATGAGGCAAAAGTAGAGCTAAAAGATACACACATAAAAACAGACAAATTTTTAGCTAGATATGAGGAGAATATAAGAGCATATGTAACCTTAGATATCGATGCTTCAAAAGATAGTGGTAGAGTAGATTTTGATGTGCAAAAACTAAAACTAGATGAGCTTGAGCTAAAAAATCTACCACAAAAAGCACACTACACCATCTCGCCACATACCCACAAACTAGTAGTTCCACCAACTTTGTGGAGCTACAAAGATGAGGAGATTTTAGTAGATGAAGTTAAAGATTTTACACTTGATACTAAAACATATAAAGCTAAAATACCGCAAACTTTTCTAAGAGTAAAAGAGTATGCCGCTATGAGTGTGGGCGGTGAGATAGACTTTGAATCTCAAGTGTTAAACCTTGATGCAAGGCTCATTAGAAGTGAGATAGAGAACATAAAACTACCAAATACCACTCAAATACTCCATATAAACTACGACAAAGATGTAACTATAAGCTCTAAAGATGGGCTACTTTTAGATGTTTTTGATAAAAAAACCACCATAAAAAACCTTGACATAAAGATAGATGATGGCAACTTAGTGCAAAAAAATCTTAAGCTAAACATACAAAACATGCTTAGTGCTAGAGTAGATATGCTTGGTAAAAACAGCTCATTAACTCTAGATATAAAAGATCTAAATCTGCTTGATACTTTTTATAAAACCGATGAAAACCTAAAAGCTCAGATCAAAAAAA
>JBAYYR010000121.1:0-4439 GCA_041672945.1 Sulfurimonas sp.
AGCTCTATATGCCCCTAAACCTATATAGTTAAGTTCAAGGCTATTTGCTTTTAGTATCTCATCTTTATTGTGAGTCGATAGCCCTATTAGCTTATCTTTACCTATATAACTCTTTAGTGAAGATATAGCTTTTTGCCCATCTTTGTCTATATCTAAAAGATCATCTTGCCCTAGATGGACACCATCGCAAAGCTCCACTAACTCATAATAATCATTTATAATCAAAAAGCCATCATAAAGTTTTCTAAGTTTTATAAGAGATGATTTTATGTAGTTTAAATCGCCTGATTTGTTGCGGTACTGAATAACCTTTGCATCTTTTTTTATACATAACTCTACAAATCTCTCTAAAGATAGAGCTTTAGAGTCTAGTAGATCTTGATCGCAAAGTCCATATAGTTGCATTAAGCGTTAAAAAACTTTAGTGTATCAGATATAGTTTGTTTTAAATCATTTCTATTTACAACCATATCTATTGAGCCTTTTTCTAGTAGAAACTCAGCTCTTTGAAACCCTTCAGGCAAGGCTGCACCGATAGTTTGTTCTATAACTCTTTGACCTGCAAATCCCACCAAAGCACCCGGTTCAGCTATGATAATATCTCCTAATGTTGCAAAAGAGGCACTAACCCCACCCATAGTAGGATCGGTTAAAACAGATATATAAGGTAGGTTGTGCTTAGCTAGTTTTGCTAGAGCCGCAGAGGTTTTGCTCATCTGCATAAGTGAGTATGTACTCTCTTGCATTCTAGCACCACCACTAGCACTAACTATAACAACACCACATCTTTTTTCTATAGCTCTATCTATAGCTCTAACTATCTTCTCACCCTCAACAGAACCAAGTGAACCACCCATAAAAGCAAAGTCAAAAACTACAAGCTGGGCATCTATGCCATTTATCTTGCACTCTCCACTCACCACTGAAGATGAGCGACCTGTTTTTTCTTGTGCATTTTTAATCCGTTGCTTATAAGATATCTTATCTGCAAACTCAAGTGGGTCGATAGGTTTTAGCGAAGCATCCATCTCTATAAAAGTTCCACTATCGGCTAGTAGTTCTATACGCTCTTTTGCCCCTAATCTTATGTGATAGCCACACTTTGGACAAACTTGCTTTAGGTTTTCAACCTCTTTGTAGTACATTAGTGATTCGCAAGATTTGCACTTAACCCACTGTGCCGAAACCTCTTCTTGAACTGGTTGTTTTGATGTTTTAGAAAAAATGCTAAGTAGATTCAAAAAATATCCTTTAAAAATATCTCTGAAATTATAGCCAATTTTTTACTATAATATGTTTATGCAAGGGTTTATTTTAAATGTAAATAGAGTAAAAGATGAAGATCTAATCGTTACCATACTCACCAAAAATACCATAGAGACACTGTATAGATTTTATGGTGCAAGACATGGTGCTATAAATATAGGCTTCAAGATAGATTTTGAAGTAGAACACTCAGCAAAAAGCTCCATAGGTAGGCTAAAAGATGTACTTCATTTAGGGTACAAATGGATAAATGATTTTAACTCACTAAAACTTTGGCAAGAGTTTGTAAAACTCTTTTTTAAACACCTAAAAGATACAAATGAGATAGATGAGTTTTACTTTAACCTACTAGATAGATCCGCCTCACTTTGGCATATGCAAAACCCAAAAAGGGTAGCATTAGAGGCTTATATAGAGCTACTTGAGTATGAGGGGAGGCTCCATGATGAGCTGTTTTGTTTTTTATGCTCAAAACCCATAGAGCAAAAAGTCTCTTTGATAAGAGCTTTTTTACCTACCCATAAAGATTGCTCTTTTAGGTTTGAGATAGATAAAAGCTCATTTTTAGAACTAGTCAAAAACAACTCTACGCTATTTTTAGAAGATAGTGAGGTCGATATGCTTTGGCTAGTTTTACAAGAGGGGCTTTAAGCTTTTTTTGCAACTAGCGAAGCTACTTTTATCTTCTCACCCTTTGGAGTTGTTATAACTCTCTCTTCATAGTAAATGATATCAAGTCCTATAAAAGTGTGTAAAAGCTCATTTTTTCTAAGCAGATGTTCAACATTTGCGGTTGGTAGATTAAAATCCCCATAAGCAACCATAAAAGACTCAAAAACTAGCACACCACCGCTCTTTAGCGACTCTTTTATCTGTGGCATTAAACGGCGATTTAGATAGTTTATATTTATAACTAGATCGTATTTGTTTGGAGTGAGATTGTACTTATCTAGATCTGCTTCTACTTTACCTATCATGGCTGAATTTTTGATCTTAGCTAGTGCATAATCAGATATATCTATAGCATCGACACTAAAACCTGCATCTGCTAAAAAGTGGGTATTTCGTCCACTTCCACAAGCGATATCTAAAGCAGTTCCTATCTTAGCTACATCTAAAAAATCTTTAATAATTTTTGATGGCTCCACATCTACACCTAGCTCCTTGTGTTTTTCGTTCCATCTATTTTTATCTTCTAACATAATGGCTCCTTTTAAGTGATTATATATCTTTTTAAAATACTACAGCTTGACATTAAACAATACTGAAAATTTAAACAAATATTTTTCTTATATAACACCATAATGATAGCTTAGATAATCTAACAAAAAATTTAGGAGAATCGAGTATGCAAAAGATATT
Organism: Sulfurimonas sp.; assembly: GCA_041672945.1. Classification (GTDB taxonomy): domain Bacteria; phylum Campylobacterota; class Campylobacteria; order Campylobacterales; family Sulfurimonadaceae; genus JBAYBZ01. Next base: position 2,629 of record JBAYYR010000121.1, read on the forward strand.
ATTTCTCATACTCATGGTGATAAATATGGATGCTATAGAGTTAAAAAAGTACGAAAAAGAGCTAAATCTTCTAAGTGAAGGTGAGCGAAGAGTTATAGTAAACAAAGGTACCGAAGCCCCATTTAGCGGGAAACTTCTTGAAAACAAAGAGAGTGGAGTATATGTTTGCAAGGTGTGCAAAACCCCACTTTTTAGCTCAAGTGCAAAGTTTAACTCAGGTACAGGTTGGCCTAGCTTTGATGATATGATAGATAAAAATGTCAAAGAGCTACCAGATGCCGATGGGAGGCGAAGTGAGATAGTTTGTGCAACTTGTGGGGCTCATCTAGGGCATGTATTTTACGGTGAGGGGTTTACAAACAAAAGCACTAGACACTGTGTAAACTCCATCTCGCTTGATTTTTATAAAAAAGCCTACTTTGCAGGGGGTTGTTTTTGGGGAGTTGAGTACTACTTAGAGCAACTTGATGGAGTTTTAGAGGTAACAAGTGGATATATGGGAGGTGAGAGTAAAAACCCAACATATCAAGAGGTTTGTTATAGTAACACAGGTCATATTGAGGCGGTAGAGGTGCTTTATGATAGCTCAAAAATAAGCTATGAGGAGTTAGCTAAGGTGTTTTTTGAGATTCACGATCCAACTCAAACAGATGGACAAGGTCCAGATATAGGTAGTCAATACCTAAGTGCTATATTTACATCTGATGTAAAAGAGAGAGAAGTTATAAAAGCTCTTATAGAAAAACTAGAAGCAAATGGTTATAAAGTAGCAACTAAAGTGCTAGATGATGCGGTGTTTTATAAAGCTGAAAATTACCATCAAAACTACTACAAAAACAAAGGGACAAAGCCCTATTGTCACGGATACACTAAAAGATTTTAGTGTGATCCTATCATAGAGGCTATCTCTCTATCTATCATAAATAGCCCTCTTCCATCCATCCCTATAATGTCTATCTTGTCTAAGATATCTTTAAAGAGTTTCTCCTCTTCGTGTTGTTCGCTTATATACCACTGCAGAAAATTAAAACTTGCATAATCTTTTTCTCCAAGAGCAGCATCTACAAGCTCTGAGATAGATTTTGAGATACTAATCTCATGTTTATAAGTCTGCTCAAAAACATCTTTTAGATCTTTAAAATCTGCCTTTGGCTTATCGATAGCATCGACAACCGCAACTGCTCCTGTCTCATTTATATAATCAAAAAGTTTATAAGCATGGGCTAACTCCTCTTTTGAGTGATCCATCATAAAAGCAGCACTACCATTTAGCCCTTTAGATGCACACCAAGCACTCATAGCAAGGTATAAGTTAGATGAGTACATCTCTAGTTTTACTTGCTCATTTAGTCTTTTTACCATTTTTTTTGATAACATTTAAATATCCTTTTTTTCTTAAAATGTAACAATTTTAGCTTATAAATAGTTTACTTTTATTTAAAAATTACATATAACTAAAAAAAATATATGTTATAATGCAGCCTTAATTTTACAAAGAGGAAGAGCTTATGAAAAAAACTATTATTTGCATCTCTTGTCTGTTTGTTTTTAACTCCCTAGCTTATGCTTCTAGTGATGCCCCATCGCTAGATGAGGCGCTACTTATACTTAAGAGTAAAAACTTAGAGATAAAAAGTGCAACACTAGATATTCAAGCTGCTAAAGAGGATAAAGCTATAGCCAAAGCAAACCATTTTGGTAAGCTAGATATCGTGCAAGATTTTGCAAGAAGTAACGATGCGGGAAATGTTTTTGGCTTCAAACTATCTAGTCGTGAGGCTGATTTTGGGGATTTTGGCTCACAAGAATTT
>JBAYYR010000122.1:0-4404 GCA_041672945.1 Sulfurimonas sp.
GCTAACTCTATAAAAGTTGCTAAAAATCACAATATCGATATATCAAACTTAAGGGCTAGACAAGTTAAAAAAGATGACTTTAGTAAGTTTGAACTGGTAGTTGCATTAGATAGTAAAAACTATAGCGATTTAAAAGCTATGGGTGCAAAAAACTTAGTAAAACTTGGGGATTTTGGATTTGATGGTGCTGATGTACCTGATCCATACTTTTTTGATGGATTTGATGGTTTTGAAAATGTTTTTAATATGATAAAAAAATGTGTAGAAGAAGTGGTGACTCCACGGAGACTCGAACTCCGGTAACCAGGATGAAAACCTGGGATCCTAACCGCTAGACGATGGAGCCACTTGTTATATAGCGGGTGGAATTATAAAGCCTAATTACTTAAAATAGCATTAAGCAATTAGTTATTACCATAAAAATCTCTAAGAGCTCTTATGATTATGGCATTTTTAGAGATACTCTCAGACTTAGCACTACCATCTACTATCTCGTAAAGATCCATCGGAAGTGATATAGAAAATGTCTTTATCTCCACCTTTTTTTTCTTCTCTATAAGTACTACTATGGTGCCTAGTAGGTCTATTATCTTTTTAGTATCTATTGGTTTTTGGATAAAACTATTAACTCCGACCTCTATAGATTCTGAGATTTTTTTCATATCATTACTAGCTGAGATTACTATGATAATCTGGTCTGGTTTTTGTTTTCTAATCTTTTTAGATAACTCTATACCATCCATCTTGCCCATCATAATATCAACAAAAAGCACATCAGGAATATAGCTAGGATAGACCTCAAGAGCATCTTCAGCATTTAAAAATGAGCGAACTTCTCCAAAAAAAGTCTTCAAAGTAGAACTAAGTAGCTCATTTGTAACCTTTTCATCCTCAACTACCATAGCCGATAGTTTTTTAGTCTGTTGTGTCAATTGCACCAAATCAATATTTGTCATATCAGTTTCCCCCTTTGAAAACAAAATATATAAATTATATCGTTTTATTTTAAAAAGTTTGTTATTTATTGTTTATTTTTTTTAAATTTATCCAACCACTCTATATCTGGTAGAGCTAGTTCCTCTTTTTGATCTAGTAGTGAGTGTATGATTGATTTTAGAGTAGGCTCATCCATAAACTCAAGTAGAGCAGGGTTGATGGTCGTGGGAGTGACACCCTTATAGCTATTTAAAAGATTTTGTATATCGTTTATAAGGTTTCTCTTTGCATCATTCAAGGTTAAATCCTTTTAGGTTAAATTTAGGCTAGTATTATTTTAAGAGTTTAACCATATATATAGTAATTAGTAATTAACTGGTTAACATAATGTAAATTCTCTTGAATTTAATATTAATAAATATGGTACAACATAAGCCGAGTTTTGTTAATGATAAGTATTAATCTACTCTACAGCTCACACTGTAGCTCTAGCGAAACAGAAGCATATATAAGAGTACTTACCACCTGTTTCTTGCTGCCATGTTGGGTTTACAAGCTCTAAGTATTACTACAAAGACTGGTGGTCTCTTACACCACCTTTTCACCTTTTCCACCTAAGTGGTAGTCTGTTTTCTGTTGCACTTTCCCTCGCATTACTACGGCCATTAGTTAAATGGAACACTCTCTTATAGCAGCTCGGACTTTCCTCTTGAGTATCAAGCACTTATCTTGTTGTACCACAGATAAAAGTCTATCTTTTTTTGCTTTAAAACACTATTTATCTATATATTAACACTTGTTCATAGATAGATTTAGTTATAAGAACGATTGTTCATTATGCTCTAAGTTAATATTAACAGTTGTTCATATATAATACTCTGCTTATTAACATTCGTTCATATAAAGGAGTCGTAAATGCCTGAAAATAGGGATTTAACCACAAAAGAAAAGATACTAAAACACTCAACTGCCCTATTTTGTGATCTAGGGTATAGTAAAACTAGTGTTAGAGCGATAGCTAGAGCAGTTGGGATTAGAGAGTCGGCTCTGTATAACCACTTTGCAAATAAAGAGGCTATATTTATCGAGGCAACTAAAGATATATTTAGCTCACCCTTCCCCACTAAAGATGAAGATATAAAAGAACTAGCACTAAAAGGTAAGGTTTATCTGCACAAAATAGCTACTGAGTATAAACTTCTTACATTCGATAAAAAGAGCGAAAATATGTTTAGATTGTTGCTTATAGAGCTATTTTCAAATGATGCTATTAGAGATGAGTTTATAAAAGTGTTGCATGAGCAAAATATCAAAAGGCTATCTGAGGCTTTTTTCATAATGATGCAAAACTCACTTATCCGCTCTGCTGATCCTATGTTAGTTGCTTATGAGTTTTTAGCGGGGCTTTTTTATATAAGGTTTCATGTAGCGATACTTAGATTTGATAGCAAAAGCACATCTACTCTATCTACACAGTTTGAGAAGCATGTAGAGTTTTTTTGGGATGGTATTAAACTTTGATACTATTTAGTATTATGTGGATATTAAGTAATATAAGAAAGATATCTATCCACCAAAGTGGTGGATAAGGAAGTTAGGCACCTATTGCCTCATTTGCATATTTTTCGCCTAAGTCATATGCAAGTTTATTTGCATCGTGAACTTTAGCTGGAACTTTAGATAGCATAGTTTCTACTAGCAAAGTTTTTTCAAGTGGCTTCATTATAGTATTTGCTATAGCTAGAGCAACAACTGATTGAGTAATAACATTACCAACCTCTTCTTTTGCTATAGTAATAATAGGAATCTCTATAACTCTCCATTTTTTTCTATCTTCATCGGTAGGTTTTACAAGGTTTGGATCAACTACTATAGTACCACCCTCTTGTACACCTCTTTTGAACTGATCGTAACTAACTTGAGCAACTGATAGCATAAAGTTTATCTCACCATCGTTCGCATATGGGTAGTAGATCTCTTCATCATCAAGTGTGATATCAACAACCGTTGGACCACCACGAACTTGTGAAGTATAGGTGGCAGTTTTTAAGCCATTGCCGCCATTTTTGATCTTAGCAGCTGCAAAAATCTCACCTGCAAGAAGAACACCTTGTCCGCCAACACCAGTAAATCTCATTAATGTTCTAGCCATTGTCGTCCCCTTATATTTTTTTCTCAAAGTCATCTTGAGTAATTTTACTTCTTTGACCTTGGTGAGCTTTTATAACTTCTTGGTACATATCACAATACTCTTTAGCTTTGGTATCTTGCTTTAAGATTCCAAGTGGAAGTTTGTTTATCTTCTCTTCTTCACTTAGCGCTTCCCATTTTCTAACAGGCATAGATATATCATCTATCCAGTTTAGGTTCTCAACTGCTGAGAGCATTTTGTTTTTTCTACCAAGATTTATATGGCAGTTTGATAACACTTCTATAAAACAAAAACCTCTATGCTCAAATGCTTTAACAAAAGTTTTTTCCATCTTTTTAGGATCATTTACAGATTCACGAGCTACAAAAGAAGCTCCAGCAGCGATGGCTAACTTACAACCATCAAAAGTTGGATCTATGTTACCAACTTGTTGTGAAACAGTCCACATACCTTGTGGAGTAGTTGGTGAAGTTTGTGAGTTTGTTAGACCATATATAAAGTTATTTATAAGTATAAACTTAATGTCTATATTTCTTCTGCATCCGTGTATTGTGTGGTTTCCACCAATAGCAAGAGCATCACCATCACCAGCAACACAAACAACATATTTGTCTGGATTTGATAGTTTTATACCAGTTGCAAAAGCTATAGTTCTACCATGAGTAGTATGCACGGTGTTAAAATCAACATAAGATGAAAAACGACCAGAACACCCTATTCCAGATACAACACAAACATCATCTTTGTTTATACCTAAACTATCAACTGCTCTAACAAATGATTTTAAAATAACACCATCACCACAGCCCCAACACCATAGTGTTGGCATTTTTTCAAGTCTTAAATATGTTTCATAATTAAATGCCATCTTAAAGCTCCTTTACTTTATTTACTATCTCATATGGAGAGATCGGTCTTCCATTTACTTTAAAAAGACCCTCTATATCTAGTCTTCCTGTTGCTCTTTGAACTTCATCTCTATATTGACCGATATTTAGCTCAACACATAAAACTGTTGGGATTTTATCTGCTAACTCTTTCATCTTCTCAGCTGGGCTTGGCCAAAGTGTTATAGGTCTAAAAAGTCCCGCTTTGATCCCCTCTGCTCTAAGGTGTCTTATCGCCTCTTTTGCTGCAAGTGAAACTGAACCATAAGCAACTATTAAGATTTCAGCATCTTCTGTATGAAACTCTTCATACGACTCTAGCTCATCTTTATGAAGCTCTACTTTATCTTCAAGTCTTTGTATAAGTTTACGACAAGTCTCTATCTCTTCAGTTGGGAAACCTTTTTTATCGTGGTGAAGACCTGTAAA
>JBAYYR010000123.1:0-4378 GCA_041672945.1 Sulfurimonas sp.
AAAAAGATTTGAGAGTGAGTATGCAAAAGCACTTGAGTGGTATAAGTCACACCCAAAAGAGGCGGGTGAACTTGTAGCTAAAAACATAGATATGTTTAAAAGTGAAGCGATAAGCGACTCGATAGAGCATGTAAAACTTTTTGATGCAAAAGCTATAGATGTAAAAAATGAGCTTGAGGATTTTTTTAGCACAATACTAGAGATTGAACCAAAACTAATCGGTGGAAAACTTCCAGATAGCGGGTTTTACTACAAATGAGACCACTTTTTAAAATCATAAAAGACTTCCCATGGTTTTTGTGGAGTGGGTGGGGTTCGGTCGCTTCTATATTTTTATTTATTGCACTTTGGGATTTTGGAAATAGCATATATGGTGATCTAGTTTTACCATCACCTTTGGCTGTTTTTGGTGAGATAGTAAACCTTTTTACTCAAGAGAGCTTTTTAAATGATCTAAACTTAACAGTTCAAAGAGGCTTTTTGGGCTTTGGGATATCTGTAGTTATCGGTACACTTTTGGGCTTGATTGGCGGTAGGTTTATAACCGCTTCTATCATGAGTCGTCCTATAGTTACCATACTTGTGGGTATTCCACCTATTGCTTGGATAGTTCTAGCTATGATATGGTTTGGATTTGGCGATACAACTGTAGTTTTTACTGTTGTTATAGCATCTTTTCCTATAATCTTTGTTGGGGCTTTACAAGGGAGTCGCACTATAGAGGGCGATTTGCTTGATATGATGGATAGTTTTCATATAGGGTTTTTTCAAAAACTAAGAGATTTGTATTTTCCACACCTATTTTCGTATGTTTTTCCATCGTGGGTTAGTGCTTTGGGGATGAGCTGGAAGATAGTTATTATGGCTGAACTCTTAAGCTCAAACGATGGTATAGGAGCAGCCTTAGCGGTTGCTAGAAGTCAGCTTGAGACAACTACCGCACTAGCTCTTGTTAGTGTTATGATAGGGGTTTTGCTTTTTGTTGAGTATATAGTGCTTGAGCCTATAAAAAAAGAGGTTGAATCATGGCGAGATTAAAAGTTAGTGAATTAAACTTCTACTTTGGGTTTACTCAGATACTCAATGAGATAGATTTTGAGCTAAAAAAAGGTGAAACTATAAGTATAGTAGGTCCTAGTGGTGGCGGAAAAACAACTCTGCTAAAGCTTTGCGCAGGGCTACTTGATGTCACTGAGGGTGAGATCGAAAATAGCTTCAAATCTAGTGCTTTTGCTTTTCAAGATGCAAGACTTTTGCCATGGAAAAGTACACTAGAGAACATTATGTTACCCATAACTTCAAAGTTTGGCTACAAAGAGTCTTTGAAGATGGCTAGTGAGATAGCTCTTAGATTTGGACTTGAAGAGGCTGATTTTAAAAAGTACCCAAAAGACTTGAGTGGCGGGATGAGACAAAGGGTAAATTTTGCTAGAGCTTTGGTGACTAAGCCTGAACTTCTGTTTTTAGATGAGCCTTTTTCGGCACTAGATATTGGGCTAAAAAGGGAGCTTCAGGATTTTGTTATAGAGGGTTGCAAAGATGAGAGTATGTCTGTTTTGTTTATAACTCACGATATTATGGAAGCTATTAGACTAAGCGATAAGATACTTTTGCTTAAAAGTGATCCAGGTGAGATTGTAAAAACTTACACTATCGACAAGCCAAAAGAGCTAAGAGATGATGAGTATGTATTTGCTAAAACAAAAGAGTTTTTAAGCGATAGAGATATCCTTGAGATTTTTGAGATAAAGGTGGGTTAGATGGATACAAAACAGCCATTAAATGCAACAAAACACTACAAGTACTATCCAGATGAGCCAGATATCTCACCACTCTTTGCCTATGGATTTAGACCTATATTTTTACTTTTAGCTCCATATATGGTGATATCTGCTTTTTTATGGACACTATACTATACAGGCTCACTCCCTTTACACTTTGAAAACCCCCTTGAGTGGCACATATATGAGTTTTTATTTGGTGTTGGGATCGCGGGGATTATGGCATTTTTATTTACAGGTTTACCTGAGCTTTTCCCTGGACTTGTCCCTATAGTGGGTAAAAGACTAAAAATGATCATAGCTTTGTGGGTAGCAGGGAGAGTCGCTTTTTGGCTTATGCCATTTATCGGCACGACTATAGTTGGGATCATAAATATATCACTTTGGTTAGTAGTAATCGCTTATGCTTTTAAGCCAGTTGTATTAGATAGACTTCAAAGACACTCAAGTATAGCCTATACTTTGGTCGCTTTAGTGGTTTTACAAGTTATCTATTTTGCCGCACTAGGTGGATATATAGATATACCAACTATGGATATACTAAAACTTAGTGTTGGTGTTATGATGGTTCTTATAGTCTTAGCCGATAGACGGGTTAGTATGGAGGCGATAAATGAGCGACTAGAGCATGAGAAGATCGATGATGTTTTTGTCGCTAAACCTTTTAGATACAACTTGGCAGTTTTTACAATACTCCTTTTTAGTTTGGTTGAGTTTTTCTACCCATCTATGCACTCAACTCTAGGGTGGTTAGGTTTTGGAGCAGGGGCTGCGATACTTGGAGTGATCAATGACTTAAATCTTAAGTTTGAGTCGCTAAAAGACGAGCCGTTTGCTTACTATATGGCTGCTATTGCTCTGCTTATGGCACTGGGGTACTTCTTTTTAGGCTATAGCTATCTGTTTGATTTTGGTTTTAGAGGTAACTATATGCACTTCTTAACATCTGGTGCTTTTGGACTCTCTTTTTATGTTGTTATGGTTGTTGTTACATATGTCCATACGGGTAGAGTTTTAAAATCAAACTGGTGGGTGATGTTAGGGGTTGTTTTGATAGTAGTCTCTACATTTTTAAGAGCTTTGATAGATGAGATAGGTGGTAGTTATGTTGGAGTACTGCATGCTGCTACACTCCTTTGGATTTTACCTTTTGTGATATACTGGATTAAGACAAAAGATTTTTTACTCTCACCTAGAGTTGATGGTATAAAAGGTTAGATATGAAGATAGTTATAAATGGCGATGAGATAGAGATAGATAACAATCTTAGTGTTGGAGAGGTTTTAAAAAAACTAAACCTTGAAGATAGGGTTATGGCTGTGGCACTAAATATGAACATAGTAAAACAAGATGTTTGGTTTGAGCAAAGAGTAAGTGAAGGTGATAAGTTAGAGTTTTTAGACTTTGTTGGGGGAGGGTGAGCTTACCCACCCATAACCACATTACCCATATCCCACATAGGTAAGAAGATCCCAAGAGCAAGTAGAAGTATCATAGCTGCTAATATCGCAAGCATAATAGGCTCTATCGAATCAGATAAGTTATCGATAATAGCATCAAATCTCATCTTATAATACTCTGCAACCTTTTTTATCATAGCATCAAGAGTACCACTCTCTTCACCTGCATTTATCATCTGAAGTATCATATTTTCAAAGAGTTTTGTATCTTCAAGACCCTCACTTAAGCTCATACCCTTCTCAACACTACCCCTAACACTCGATAACTTGTGTTTTAAGACCATATTGTCTATCATCGATATAGAGGTATCAAGTGCTTCAGCGATAGGGATACCAGCACGAACAAGCTCTGAAAAAACAAGTGTAAATCTACTAAGAGTAGCATTCATAATGATATTTTTTATAAGGTAGACTTTAAGCAGTGCCTGATGCCAAGCATATCTAGCATTTTGGTTTGTGTTTATGATATACCTAAAAGATATAAAAAATAGCACAAGCCCAGCTAAAACATATAGCCCATAGTTGTTGAAGATATGCTCTAGTTTTAGCAAAATCAAAGTAGGTAGCGGCAGCTCTGCACCTAGCTTCTCAAACATACTCTTAAAGTTTGGAACAACATAAGAGATGAGTATAGTAAAAGCAGCAGCCATCGCTATCATAACATTTCTAGGGTATGCCATAGCCTTTTTAAACTTAATGATATTTGCCCTTATCTCCTCTAGCATATCGGCTAGTGAGTAGAGTGCATCATCTAAGTTACCTGTTTTTTCACCTAGCTTTAACATAGCTATAGTTAGATTTCCAACTTCATAACGGAAGTTTTCCATCGACTTAGAGAAAGATTGTCCAGAGTTCACATCTTCAGCTAGTTTGGTAAATATATGTTTTAAATGAGCATCGGTTGTCGCCTTTGCTATCTCAACAAGTGAATCATATATAGAAATACCCGCATTTACCATAACAGCTAATTGTCTCATGGCAGCTATTAGTGCATCTTGCTTTAACTTCTTTTTTTTCATATTTGAAAATAGTGAAGCTTTAAATTTTTTTAGCTTATCTTCAAAAGGCTCTTCACCTTCAACTATCTTTATAAGGACACCGCTAAATTTAAGTTTAGCAAGCTCATTTGCATGTTTT
>JBAYYR010000124.1:0-4370 GCA_041672945.1 Sulfurimonas sp.
ATGCTCTCTTATCAAGTTATACTTCATAAAGCTTTGCCATTCGCTATCTATAAATGTATCAAAAACTCTAAATGGACCTTTTCTCCATGGCTTAAAAAGCTTTGCACTCTCATACACATCAAAGCTATCTTTTGCATCTATCTCTATAGTGTCGCCTAGTTTTATGCTGCACTCCACATCTCTAAGATTATCTACAATCTCTTTTAGCGGAGCTATATTTTTCCACTTTAGCCACGATTTTCGCTCATCTCTTATCTTATCTAGATCCATATCTAACCATTATCTAACCATTTTTTGTATAATTGTACCTAAAAAAGGTGGTAGATTTGGAAAAAAGAGCGACACTAATCTCTAGTACTGTAGCTACGATTTTAGTTCTTATAAAGATGGTTGTAGGAGTTTTAAGTGGCTCCATAGCGATACTAGCATCGGCTATTGATTCACTACTAGATCTTGTTATATCACTTTTTAACTACTTTGCCCTACACAATGCCCAAAAAGAGGCTGATGAAACTTTTCATTTTGGTAGAAACAAACTAGAGCCACTAGCAGCTACTATAGAGGGTGTTATCATATCATTTTCGGCTCTTTTTATACTCTATGAGGCGATTACAAAGATCATATATCCGCGAGATATCGAGTATATAGGATCTAGTATAGCAGTTATGCTCATCTCTATAGTTATGACTTTAGCTCTAGTTTTATACCTAAATAGTGTCGCTAAAAAAACAAACAATATGGTCATAAAAGCAGATGCCTTGCACTATAAAACAGACCTATTTTCAAATGCAGGGGTAGTTTTAGCTCTTCTTTTAGTTCACTTTAGTGGGCTTGAGATTATCGATGCACTTTTAGGTATCGCCATAGCTATATATATGCTCTACTCGGCTTATCCCATCATAAAAGAGGGTATTTTGATGCTTTTAGATGCAGCGCTTCCACCAGAAGATATAGAAAAAATCACAAATCTTTTAGACTCAAACAAAGATACTTCAAGTTATCATGATTTGCAAACTAGAGCATCAGGCTCACATATATTTGTAGCTCTTCATCTAGTTTTTAGTGTTAGCACATCACTATTTGAGGCACATAGGGTTTCAGATAGAGTTGAACTTGCTATAAAAAGACTATTTCCAGATCATAAAGTCCATGTTTTAGTCCATATGGATCCTTATGATGACTCAGATATAAATGAGCTAGAGGAGTTTATCTAGCAAACTCTATAGCTCTACTCTCTCTTATAACACTAACTTTTATCTCACCAGGGTAAGTTACACTCTGCTCTATCTCTTTAGCTATCTCTTTAGCTACAAGAGTCGCTTCATCATCATTTACCAAAGTTGCATTTACAATAACCCTTAGTTCACGACCAGCATTTATAGCATAAGCTTGTTTTACACCGTGGTGTTCTGCTGCTATATTTTCTATCTCTGTAACTCTTTTTAGAAAACTCTCTAAAACCTCTCTTCTAGCCCCTGGCCTTGCAGCTGAGAGAGCATCAGCAGCACAAACAGCCCCACACTCAATAGAGCCTATATCTTCATGTCCATGGTGAGCATATATAGCATTTATAACAACACTATGCTCATTGTAACGGTTACAAATCTCAACCCCTAAATCGACATGGCTTCCACCAACCTCATGAGTTAGTGCCTTGCCTATATCATGAAGCAAACCTGCCCTTTTAGCTAGTCTTACATCTCCACCCATCTCAGCAGCCATAATCCCTGCTAGATGAGCCACTTCTAGTGTATGAGCAAGTGCATTTTGACCATAACTTGCACGATATTTTAGTTTACCAATAAGCTTCATAAGCTCTGGGTGCATCACCCCTATATCTAGCTCTGCGATGATCTCTTCACCCTCGCTAAGTATCTGAGCCTCAAACTCATCACAAACTTTTTGGTAAATCTCCTCAATCCTAGCGGGTTGAATCCTACCATCTTCAACTAAAAGCTCTATAGTTTTAGTAGCTATCGCTCTTCTATATAGGTTAAAACTACTAACTATGATAGCATTTGGGGTATCATCTATAATGATCTCAACCCCTAAAAGCGTCTCAAGAGTTTTGATATTTCTACCCTCTTTACCTATGATACGACCCTTTAGCTCATCACTATTTAGGTGTATGGTGTTAGATAGTTTCTCTGTTGCAAACTCACCCGCAAACCTACTTGTGGCTTGAGCTAGTATATAGTTTGCTTTTCTTTTACCCTCTGCTTTTGCCTCATTTTCGTATTTTCTTACTATATGAGCTATCTCAGCTCTTGCACCCTCTTCTACTTTATCTAGAAGTATCTTTTGAGCTTCACTCTTTGTCATACCTGCACAGTTTTCTAGTGCAACTACCATCTCTTCAGATCTCTGCTCGTACCTTTGCTTTAGTGTATTTAACGATTTTTCATCTCTTTGTAAATCTAACTTTTTAGCTTTTAAAATAGCATTTTGATCATGCAATCTACTCTCTTCGGAGTGTTTGTATCGCTTAAAACTCTGCTCTTTTTTAGCTAACTCTTCCTCTTTTTGTGCCAAAGAGTCTTTTGCTCTATCTTTAGCACTCTCATATAGTTTTTTAGCCTCCATCTCTATCTCTTGAGATTTAAGATGGGCTTTATCTAAAAGTAGCTGAGCCTCTTTTTCGATAGCTCCTGCTTGAGCTTTTGCTTTTTCTACATATATGTCAAAATTTACACTTATAACTTTTTTAGAGATAAAATACCCTGCAAATCCACTAATTGCGGCAATTCCGCCTCCAACTAGCCCTTCGATTAACATTTTTTCTTCCTATCTTTTTGAACATATGATTTTGCAGTGTGGCATATGGTGTAATCAAAACATCACAACTTATATCGTAACTATCACAAACTTTTTGAGTTGTGCAACATAGTTTTGATTGAGTAAATATTGTATATGGTCTTTTTTTTAGTTTTGCAAAAAATCTATCATACATACCTTTACCAAATCCGACTCTTTGCATATTTACATCTATACCAACAACTGGCACTATCACTATATCAATTTTTCTAATATTTTTAAAACTTTTACCCGCTTCATATATACCAAATCTACCTTTTTTTAAAGGTAGTCTATATGGTACCATTTTAAAACTTGCACCCTCTATAAAAGGGGAGTATATTTTACAACTTTTTCTTAAATGGTTTATAGTTTTATCGATATTTGCTTCAAAATTTAGTCCATGATATATCAAAATATTTTTATTTTTTATATCTTTTAGGGTTTTTATAAGCTCTTTGTTTACCCTTGCATCTCTAATAGTTTTATTGTAGCTTGGGGCCGATTTTAGCAATGAGAAACAATTTTGTCTAAAACTATCTTTACTAAGAGGCATATAAAATCTTTATTGATATAATTTTCGTATTATATCAAAAGGTTTAAAAATGTATAAAAAGATTTTTACAGCACTGGTTTTAGGTTTTGTTTTACTAAGTAGCGGGTGCCAAAAAGAGAAAAAAGATGAAGCAAAAACTGAAGTTAGTATAAAAGATAGTTTTGAGCTAACATCTATAGAAGGAAAAAAGCTAAATATCAAACAAGTAGGTGGTGGTTTTGTACTAGCAGATCAAGAAGATAAGATGGTACTTTTTGACATATATGCCACTTGGTGTCCACCGTGTAGAAAAAGTGCCGCTATGCTTAGCTCACTTCAAGATAGCTACAAAGATGAGCTAGTTGTTATAGGACTCAGCATAGAAGATGGCATCAGCGATGAGCATATAGGTGATTTTGCAAAAGCTTTTAGAGCTGAGTACTTTTTAGCAAACTCACAAGATGATAAAAAACTTATAGCAACTATAGTAAAAAGTCTCTCTTTAGCTGCAAACCACCCCATACCACTTGCGGTTTTATATAGAGGTTCATCTTTAATAAACTACTACACAGGTATGACTCAAGAGGAGTTTATACGAAGTGATATCAAGCTAAATCTAGAGGATCAATAATGTTTGGGTTTATAAAAAAATCTCTCCAAAAAACAGCCGATGCGATAAAATCGATCGTCCCAACGGCTAAAGAGTCTTTTAGTAAGGATGAACTAGAGGAGATACTTCTAGAGGCCGATGTTAGCTATGAGCTTGTCGAAAAACTCCTTGATAGTATAAAATCAAACAAAATCACAAGAGAGACACTAAGAGAAAAACTTCTACAAACACTAAGTAGTGCCTATGAGCTACCTGAGCATAAAGAGCCTTTTGTCGATCTTATCATAGGTGTAAATGGAGCTGGAAAAACAACAACCATAGCAAAACTAGCAAATATGTACAAAAAAGATGGTAAAAAAGTTATGCTTGGTGCGGGAGATACATTTAGAGCTGCTGCTATAGAGCAGATAAGCTTATGGGCAAAAAAACTAG
>JBAYYR010000125.1:0-4362 GCA_041672945.1 Sulfurimonas sp.
AGAGATATCATCCCTTTTATGAGAAACCATAAAGAGCTTACATCTTACCTGAACCCATCTTATCCCATAACCTCTTTTATCTCTTACACTAAAAGGCAGATAAAAAAAGATAGAAAAATTATACCCATAGCAACAGATGCGAGGATAGTTACAAAAGATAAGAAAAAACTATATATTTTAGTTGTAGGGGAGACTGCTAGAGCTAAAAATTTCTCGTTAAATGGCTATGATAGGGAGACAAACCCACTTTTAAAAAACCGTGAAGATGTTTTTTCTTTGAGTAACTTTTACTCTTGTGGAACCGCAACAGCTACATCTCTACCTTGTATGTTTTCAAAGTTTTCTAAAGATAGCTACGATGATGATAAGAGGCAGTATGAAAACCTAGTCGATGTTTTAGCGAGTGTAGGTGTTAGAGTGATATATAGAGATAATAACTCTGGAGGGTCAAAAGGTGTAGCTACAAGGTTAAGCGATGTAAAATACTACGATGCCCTTAGTTATGATGAGGTGATGTTTGAGAGCCTTGAAAAAGATATAGATTTAAGCTATCAAGATACCCTAATAGTGCTTCATCAAGAGGGGAGTCACGGGCCAACATACTATAAAAGATACCCAGATGAGTTTGAAAAGTTTAAACCGACATGCAAAACTCAAGACTTGCAAAAATGTAGCGATGAGCAGATAATAAATACATACGATAATACAATTCTCTACACCGACTATATCATCGATAAGGCAATAAAACTTTTAAAGGTAAATGAGCCAAAGTATGATACTTTTTTGATGTATGCATCTGATCATGGGGAGTCTTTAGGGGAAGATGGAGTTTATTTGCATAGTATGCCATACTTTTTGGCACCAGATGAGCAGATACATATACCTGCGATATTTTATTTTGGAAGTGGTATGGATGATGAAAAGATGATCTTAAAAGAGAATCTATCAAAGAGATATTCACACGATAATATATTTCATACTTTTTTAGCTCTTTTTGGAGTTAGCACGAGTGAGTATGATAGCGAGTTAGATATATTTAAAAAATAACAGATTCCAGATCAAGTCTGGAATGACGGGGTCTTAAGTTTGGAATGACTGTTGTTCGTCACCCTGAACTTGATTCAGGGTCTATTATTTTAGATTCCAGATCAAGTTAGCAATGACAAGTGAGCCGTCATTCTGAACTTGATTCAGAATCTAAGATTATAGAATAAAATAGATTCCAGATCAAGTTAGCAATGAGTGTTATTTGAAACTATATAAAGTTTACTTCACTCACATGGTGTTCAAGTCCAAGCTCTTTAGGGTCACACCCAAGTGCAAGTCCAACCATCTGTTGCATATGTAGTACTGGAAGTTTGACATCTCTACCTATCGCTTTTGATGCACTTTTTGTTTGAGTATCTAGCTTTAGGTGACATAGTGGACACGGAGTTACCATCATATCGGCATTTGTATCCATCGCTCCTGCTATTGCCGCCCCTGTTAGTATAGCTGCGGTATTTGGTGCTTGAAGCTCAACATGGAACCCACAACATTTTGTTTTTTCAGCATAATCAACAGTTATACCACCACAAGCGATGATAAGATCATCAAGTGAAGTCGGTGCATAAGGGTTTTCGCTCATCTTATGAGACTCATCGTGAAGCTCCGATGGGCGGATGTTATGACAACCATAAAACGGTGCTATATTAAACTCACTTAGAGGTTTAACTACTAGCTTTTTGATCTCATCTAGCCCAAAATCATCTATGATGGCATAGAGAAAATGTATAACATTTGAGGTACCTTTATACTCAAGCCCAACCTCTGCTAGTTTCTCATTTACCTTTGCTTTTAGCTCTGGATTTTTATCTAGCCTATGTTTTGTCATAGCGGTATTTAACTGACAAGTATTACATATAGTAACCATTGTAAGACCATGCTTTTCAGCATATGCTATATTTCTAGCATTTAGCACAAGCGATAAAAAGTCATCATAATCTTGCAAGTGAGAAGCCCCACAACAAGATGCTTCGGTTAGTTCTATCATCTCGATATTTAACTTTTTAGCAACTGCCATTGTGGACATCATCTGCTCTGGAGTACTCTGCTTTGCGGTACAACCTGTAAAAAGTGCATATTTTAGTTTTTTCATATTTTACCCCTAAAACTTTACAGTAGAAGATGATTTTATAAGTTTTTGTATCTCATCTAGTTTATCTGATTTTGTTATTGCCCATGGCATTACTATCTTACCTTTTTTAAACATTTGAAGTGCAACAGGTATATGTTTTATTGTACCTAAGCCCTCTGAGTAAAGTACTAAGCCACCCTCATCAAGCACACCATGTTTTTTGATAGAGTGTAAAAAGCCCACCGCATGTCTAGTTGCGACATTGTTTTTAGCGACACCTCTTTGAAATGCCATTTGGTGAAGTTTGGTGATTTTGCCTATTGGGTTTATCTCTTTTGGACAAACCTCTGCACACTCAAAACATTTCACACAATCCCAAACACCTTGTTTCTCTTCGTTTGCATCTATAAGTCTATGTGAGTTGCTATCTCTAACATCGGCTTCAAATCTATAAGCCGCCGCAAATGCTGCTGGACCAAAAAAGTCATCGTTTATCTCAACTACAGGACAAGCATAGTGACAAGCTCCACACTGGATACAAAGATCGGCATCATCAAGCTCATCTGCATCTTGAGGTGAAACTAAGTTTTCACATGTTGGAGTCTCGTCGATATCGGCATCTAGGTACGGTGTAACTGCTGCATGTTTTTCCCAAAAGTCAGCTTTGTCTATGATCATATCTTTCATAGCTCTTTTGGTGCTTAGTGGTTCAAGTGTTAGCTCATCTCCAAACCACTCTATCATGGTAGTCATACTCTCTTTACAAGCTAGTGTACTTCTACCATTTACTTTTATAGCACAAGCCCCACAGATACCATGGCGACAACTTCTTCTATAAGAGAAGCTCCCATCGTGTTCCCATTTTATCTTGTTTAGTACATCTAAAACAACATCTTCGCTTGTAACATCTAGCTCATAATCCTCATAATAAGGGAGATAATCACTCTCTGAGTTAAAGCGAAATACTTTAAACTTTACTTTTTGTGTAGTTATATTGCTCTTATCCATAACTGCTCCTAGTAGTTTCTTGCTTTTAGCTCATGTTTGCCAAGAGTTACAGGCATATAATCAAGCTCTATATTGCCATCTTGATCCATATAAGCCATAGTGTGTTTTAGGAAGTTCTCATCATCTCTTTCTAAAAAATCCTCTCTATAGTGAGCCCCACGACTCTCTTTTCTCTCTATAGCACACTCAACTATAAATGCTGAGTAGTCTAACATATGTCCAAACTCCATAGCCTCTTGAAGTTCAGTGTTGAAGATTTTTGATTTATCTTTGATGCGGATATGTTTATATCTCTCTCTTAGCTCTTTTATCTTATCACTAGCTATTTTTAGAGTTTCGCCTGTTCTAAAAGCTCCAGCATTAGCAGTCATACACTGTTGAAGCTCCTCTCTTAGTTCTGGTACACTCTCGTTGCCATTGTTCTCTAAGATAAATTTTATCTCATCTAAGGCTCTTTGTGCATCACTCTCATCTGCTGGACGAAGTCTAATGTTATCTATCTCATTTACCATAGTTTTACCTACATATCTACCAAAAAGCATAGCCTCTAGTACAGAGTTTGCACCAAGGCGGTTAGCCCCATGGACAGATACACAAGAACACTCACCCGCAGCATAAAACCCCTCAACAAACTCATCGTTATTTTTTCTAACATTTCCAGCTATATTTACAGGTATCCCGCCCATAGAGTAGTGAGCAGTTGCCGAGATGAGTATAGGTTCTTTTATCATATCAAGACCTAAAAATGTCATAGCTAAATCACGAAGCTCGGGAAGTCTCTCCATAATGATATCTTTACCTAAATGCGTTACATCGATAAAAACAGCATCTTTTCTAGGACCAACACCGCGACCCTCTCTTATCTCATTTAAAATAGCACGACTTACAACATCACGAGATGCAAGCTCCAGTGCGTTTGGAGCGTATTTTTCCATAAATCTTTCACCTAGCGAGTTAAAGAGTCTTCCACCCTCACCACGAGCAGCTTCAGAGATTAAAACACCATTTCCTGAGAGTCCAGATGGATGAAACTGAACAAATTCCATATCTTCTAAAGGAAGTCCATGACGAGCTACTATTGAGAGTCCATCACCTGTATTTGCATGTGCGTTTGAGTTTATCTTGTAAGCACGAGCATAGCCGCCAGTTGCAAACATTACTGACTTTGCGTTAAAAATAGCAGTTTGCATATCGCGAATGTTAAAAGCTACAACTCCACTAACCTTGCCATCTTTGTA
>JBAYYR010000126.1:0-4298 GCA_041672945.1 Sulfurimonas sp.
AAGCTACCTTTTACTTATGGGTGATGGAAATATACTCTTAGATAAGTTTACAGACAACAAACCATCTAGTCAAAATGAGTTTGAAGTGATGCTAGAACATAGATACAATCAACTAGATAACTTTTTAAATAGTGACACAAAAAGTGCTATAGACTCATATAAGCAAAGAGCTTCAAATATCGCTTATTAGGTAGTCACTCCAAACTTGATTTGGAATCTACCCCACTTGTTAGAGGATTTTTAGCCTCTAACAGCTTAGCAATACTATCTAGATCATCTCTACTTAACACATAGCTCTCATCCATCATCTTATTTACATGGTAGATTTCTGTGACTGTAATACCTCTTGGATCTTTTTTCTCTTTTGTCCATGAGCCGTTTTCACACGAATAAAGCTGAAGATTTTTACGACTAAGACTTATATAGTAGGTTAACTCAAGATCGTTTGTATGTTTTTTCTCTATAGCAACATTTACTCTTATGTCATCTTCTATGTT
Source organism: Sulfurimonas sp. (assembly GCA_041672945.1). Lineage (GTDB taxonomy): Bacteria > Campylobacterota > Campylobacteria > Campylobacterales > Sulfurimonadaceae > JBAYBZ01. The sequence continues at coordinate 498 of JBAYYR010000126.1, forward strand.
TGCATCAAGTCCAACTTCATCTCTTATATCTAAAGCCTTGCAGTAACCTATGTGAAACTTGTTATATAAGTCGTGATATCTTTGCACTTTAGGGCTAAATAAAAAGTTCATATCAAGGATATGTTTTTTATGTTTTCTAAGCGATTTTGTTATCCATGAGAGGGTATTGTAGTATCTAAAAGGGAAGAGTTTTAGCGATGAAGCCTCTATCATTTTAGGTGATTTTACCTTCTTTTTTGGGGTTAGTTTTTTAGAGTTGTTGTTTTTTATATACTCTAAAACTCCCTTAGCATTAAACTCATCTGTAAACCATACACTACAATAAGATGGAAACATCTTAGCACCAGTCGCACCAGAGTTTAAAATGATAAGTGATTTTATATCATAATCTGGAAAGACTATATCTAAGAGTGCTTTTTTCTTTCTAAGTCTCTTGCGAAGCTTTAAAACCGACTTAACAAGGGTCATCTCAACAAAATACAACTCTTTATTTTTAGTGAGAAATATCGCATCAAACTCGCTAATTTCACGGTTTTTTGTCCTATAGACTATCTGTTGTTTTTCACTTATAGATAGGGTATTTGCACTCGCTCTAAATCTATTTTGATGAAAACCTTTTAAGACAAAACTCTCTATATCATCGTTTTGCTCTGCATACTTTAAGAGTTTTTCATATATAAAATTCTCATAAACCTCACCCTCAAATGAGCGGTAAGAGCTAAGGTATTGTGGGTCACTCTCATCAACTCCACTCTCTATAAGCGATAGTAAAAAACCAACATTATAATCATAATGGTAGATATTATCACCTATATCATCAAAAGATAATCTCTTTATACTCTCACTTATTTTAATCAAACCAACTCACTATTTTTAAAAAAATCATCAAGCTTATCCCTATAGACCCTTACATCACTTATTTGGTTTAATTCAACTCTAAGAGCCGATGCACCGCGATACCCTTTTGAGTAGGTATGGGCATGTTTTCTAAAAAGAATCGCCCCATAATCACCATGAAACTCTACCATTTTATCAAAATGCTCTAAGATAACGCTATGCTTTACTTTTGGATCTAAAAACTTTGAGCCTGTTTTTAACTGATGAAAGATCCAAGGTGCCCCAACCGCCCCTCTTCCTATCATAACACCATCACACCCAGTATGTTCTAGCACCCACTGAGCTTTTTCGTAAGAGTCGATATCGCCATTTGCTATCACAGGGATATTTAGCGACTCTTTTATCTCTTTTATAGCATCATAATCGACTTCACTTTGAAACTTCCCTGCTCTAGTTCGCCCATGAACTGCTATAAAATCGGCTCCGCTATCTTCAACCATCTTTGCTATTGCTATATGGTTTTTATCTTCAAATCCTAATCTTATCTTTACACTTGTTAGGTTTTTTTTGGAGGTATCTTTTATGGTTTTTATAATCTCACCCATAAGTGGTAGATTTCTAAGAAGATGGCTTCCGCTCCCATGACCTACTATTTTAGGGACTGGACAACCGCAGTTTAGGTCTATTATGTCTATGCCATCAAGGGTGTTTAAAAACTCAACCGCATCGCGAACAACACTAACTTCAGCTCCAGCTATTTGAACCGAATAAGGCTCTTCATTTGGGGATTTTTCTATCATATTTATAGTTTTTGAGGATTTATGGACTAGTGCATTTGAGCTTAACATCTCACTTACTGTAAGATCTGCTCCAAACTTTTTAACAACACTTCTAAATGGCAAATCGGTATACCCCGCAAGGGGTGCTAAAACATATATGGGCTTTTCAAAGCTAAGCATACTTATATAAAATACTCTATGTTATATCTATGCTCATTCTCTCTTAAGTTGCTAAATATTTTAAACTTCACATATTCATTGTCTTGTGTGTTGTTTAAAAGCTCTCTAGCTAAACTTAGCATCTCTAGATCAAAAAGTGTATAGAGATAAGCATCTGTTATAAAATCTCTCTCACCACTTAGCATCTCAAAGAGTTTCATTCTTTGATCTGGCAACATATGTTTAGATAAAATCTTAGCTACTTTTACATACTCATCTCTATCTAACTCTACTAGTTTAAGTAGAGGTATAAGGGTCTCGTTTGGTACGATTAGGGTATCTTCTGGAGCATTTATTCTTGAGAGTATAGTAAAAAGTGCATCTTTACTCATAAACTCTTTGTATTTTTCCAAAGATGCTAAAGGTGCTGTTTTTGCAAAATCTTTATAGACCTCAAGAGCTAGTTTTTTATCGTATTTTGAGCTAGAACCTAGTATATTTTCAGCACTCAAATCACCTTTTTTATACCTATTTCTCTCATTTTGTATAACATACTCATTTGATATAGGTAGCTTGTATGATTTTAGCTCAGCAACCTCACCCCTTTTTATAGCATCTATCACACCTAAAACATCGGTGATTTTTTTACTATCACTCACCTGAACATCTTTTATAGTAAAGATAGATGAGCTATCTACTAAAGCCCCTAGAGTTTTAAATCTAGCTGTTTTATAGCTATAAGTTCTATTTTCTTTAGCCAAATAGGCATCAACTATAGCATCAACTAGAGTCTCATAATCTTTTTTATCTTTCTTATCGGCTAATGTCTTTTTAAAAGAGTAGTAGATCATATGAAATAGACTAGCTACAAAAAGTATAAACATAGCTAGTGCAACTAAAGCAGCAGCTGGCATATATGGTAGTTTTATAAACCAAAGATCTAGCGATGCACCATCTTGTGTAACTGCTGCAAAAGTATATCCTGCTACTAAAAGTATAAGTATAAGTGAAGCTATTGTGTATTTTTTAAGTTGCATTTTTATCCTTTAGTTTTATCTACAACAACCCTACAGTCTATACAGTAGGTGGCATGAGGTTTTGCTTTTAATCTTTGAAATCCGATAGGATCTTCGCACATCTCACAAATCCCATAAATTCCAGAAGCTATTTTACCTAAAGAAATCTCAATCTCAGATAACTCTCTTTGTTGTTGTAAAATAATAGCATTTTCAGCCATAGTGCTATGATCAGCCGAAGCAAAATCTGCATCATCTCTTAAATCATCTGAGCTAAATCCACTTAGCTCAATATTTGAATTATTAATGTTATTAATAATTTGATTTTTTCGCCTCAGTAATATATCTTTAAAATAGTTTAACTCACTCTGTTGCACTTTTGTCCCTCTTTATTTGTGATATGGATGGTTTGATAATATACAAAATCCTCTATAGATCTGTTCTAATAGTACCAGCTTGGCTATTTTATGACTCATGGTTAGAGGAGTCATACTTATAGTAGCATCACCCATTTTTAAAAATTTATCGCTAAAGCCATATGCCCCACCGATAAAAAATTTAAGTGAAATTTTACCATCTATTAGCTTACTAAATTCATAACTATCTATATTTTTACCATCAGGATGCAAAATAATCTTATATCCACCATCAAAATGGGGCTCCATAAGCTTAGTATATGCCTCTTGTGCAGCCTCCGCCGAAGCACTTTGAGCTGATGTTATATGTTTGTTAAAAAGCTCTATATCTTCTACTTTAGCAAATTTACTTATCATTTTTATCTGCTCTTTATATAGTGGCTCATATATACTTCGCTCTTTTTTAGCAATGCTAATTATATCAATCTTCATTAACTATAGCACTTCCCATGGCGACATACTTAACATACTTAAATTTATCACTAAATCTTATACCACCTATCGCTACAACAGGATGAGTACTTAGTGAGGCTAGTTCATCTAGTTTATCGCCTAGTATATTTGATGTATCTAGCTTTGTAGTAGTAGCTCTAT
>JBAYYR010000127.1:0-4292 GCA_041672945.1 Sulfurimonas sp.
CATACATACTAGCAGCTCTTGAGGCGGTGGACTTTGTGGTACCTTTTAGCGATGAGACTCCACATGAGCTTATAAAGCTTATAAAGCCCGACATACTCGTAAAAGGTGGTGATTATAAGGGTAAAAAAGTAGTCGGAAGTGAGTTTAGCAAAGAGCTAAGACTTGTTGATTTTGTCGATGGAAAAAGCACCACTAAGACTATAGAGAGGATACAGGGGGAGAAAGTTTTAGATACTAAGTGCTAAGTGTCATTGCTAACTTGCCACTTTGTCATTCCAAACTTGTCGCTTCGTCATTCCAAACTTGATTTGGAATCTACATGATGAGACCCTGAGTCAAGTTCAGGGTGACAGAGAAAAAGAGATCCTGAATCAAGTTCAGGATGACAGGGTTTTGTCATTCCAGACTTGATCTGGAATCAACACCTTTTATATCTTTTCAAATCTATTGCAAAGTATTTGTAAGATTTTTTCCTGTGTTTTAAAACTAGAGATAGTTGTAAGTTTTTTCATCAATCTTTTTTTTGAGATGGTTCGTATTTGTTGACATAAAAGTATCGAGGGCTTTTCTAACTCTTCTTTTAACAAAAGCTCATTTGGATATACTTTTCTACCATCTTTTAGTGAAGTTATAGGGATAATGGTGAGAATATCTAAAATATTTTCATACTCATTTGATATAATTAAAACAGGTCTTCTGCCCTGCTGCTCTCTTCCTATGGTTGGATTTAAATCTGCCAAATAGATATCATACTGCTTCATCTATTTTTCTTCAAAATCAACATATTGAAAATCATTTGCTACATCTTCCATATCTTGAAGGTATAGCTTATCTTTAGAAGCTTCAATCATCGCTTTTTTATACTCTTCTTTTTTGTTTTTCTCCAATAATAGCTCCAAAGAGCTAGATACCAACTCGGAAAAAGAGCTATATTTTTCTATGAGTTTAGAAGATGCTAACATATTATATAGATTATCGTTTATGGTTACTGTTTTTCTTAACATTTTAAGCTCCTGTGTGATTATGGTTCATATATTTTATCATACTAAAGTAGATAAACAACAGTCATTCCAGACTTGCCACTTCGTCATTCCAGACTTAATCTGGAATCTATATGGTGAGATCCAGAACCTTGTTCAGGATGACAGGGTTTTGTCATTCCAGACTTGATCTGGAATCCATAGTTTGAGATCCAGAACCTTGTTCAGGGTGACGGGGTGGGTTCAGGATAACAAAGTTTTCTAAGCTCACCAACAACCTCATAAGCCTCTATATTCTTCATGCACTCATGGTGTTTTAGTGGACACTCCCTTTTCATACAAGGGGCGCAAATAACATCGTGTCTTACTATAACACCTTTTTCATTTTTCCACTGTGAAGTCTCTGTGTATTTTGTTGGTCCAAATATCGCAACAGTCGGCACTCCATAAGCAGCAGCTACATGCATAGGACCGCTATCGTTTGTGACAAAAAGGCTAAGTCCGCCTATGTGTTCACAAAGCTCTTTTATAGTTGTTTTTCCTGCTATATTTTTGTAGTTACTCACTCCAAAGTCTCTTAAATGAGCCTCAATATCGTTTGCCACTTCAACCTCAGTAGGTCCACCAAATATAAGTATGTCAAAATCATCTGCAAACTCTTTTGCTACTTGAGCAAATCTATCTGGATACCACCGTTTTGCACTCCCATATGTCGCACCTGCATTTATCCCCAAAGTTGGTCTATCAAACACTTTTGGCTCTATATATAGCTTTAGTTTTGGGGTGTTGTTATCCCACTCATCTACCCCGCTCATAGCTAGTTTTGCATACTGAGTCGCTAGATGAACTCCATCTTTTATGGTTGGGGTAGTTTTAACTAAAAACATAGAGTGCCACGACTTTTTAGCTAGAGTCATTTTTGCATCTGCGAAGTAGAGAAGCAAAGATGAGTGGAGTTGGTTACGAAATGTTATAGCAAGATCAAAACTACCTAAGCTTTTAGCTAACTCTTTGGTTGCCTTAAAGCGACTTTTAGCTTTTTTGGTCTCATCTACAACAGCCCTAATACACTGTGGATGGTACTTAAGTGCCTCTACAGAGACAAAACTACCTACAAATGTAAACTTAGCATCTTTATAGTAGTGTGCTAAAAGCTCTATCGCAGGGGTTGCCATGATGGCATCACCTAGCCAGTTTGGAAGTATTACTAGTATTTTCATAGTTGAAATTTTATCTTAATTCGTTAAAATTAGCTAAAAAATCGGACACTACTTGAAAAGCACACTAAAAAGATACATACCGCTTCTAAAAGATTATAAACTTCAATACTTTTTTGTACTTATAGGGATCGTACTAGTTGTTGGTGCAACTATGGCAACGGCTCACATCATGAAACCTTTGATGGACGATATGTTTATAAGCAAAAAAGAGAGTATGCTTATCCTTATACCCCTAATGCTTATAGGTATATATGTAGTAAAATCGATCGGTAGATATATACAATCGGTCGCGACTGCTTATATAGGTGGAAGTATCATAGCTAAACTTAGGGATCTACTTTTAACCAAGATGATAAACCTTGACATAGCATACTTGCATAAAAACAGAAGCGGTGAGATGATATCTCGCATAACAAGTGATGCCGATCGCATAAGATACTTTGTCTCAAATATGCTACCCGATCTACTTCAAGAGAGCCTAACAGTCATAGGTTTAGTTGGGTATGTCATCTACCTAAACCCAAAACTAGCTTTTTACTCACTTGTACTTTTGCCACTCACCATCTACCCCATCATAACTATAAGCAAAAAGCTAAAAAAGTACTCCCACCGCTCACAAGAGAAGATAGCCGATGTTACAAGTAAACTTACAGAGGTGTTTAATAACACCGAGATCATAAAAGCAAACGAATCGGCAAAGTTTGAGAGTGAGCGGTTTTCAAAACTTAACTGGCAAAGCTTCAAGATAAATATGAAGCAGATATATGTAGGTGAGATAGTCTCGCCTGTTATGGAGTTAGTTGGGGCGGGTGGACTCGCTGCGGTAATATTTTTCGGTGGTAGGGAGGTCTATAATGGCACTATGAGTGTGGGTGAGTTTAGTGCATTTTTAACCGCTGTTGGGTTGGTTTTTCAACCACTTCGCCGTGTTAGTTCTATCTACTCAAAAGTGCAAGATGCTCTAGCTGCTAGTGAGAGGGTTTTTAATGTACTAGATACCAAAAACACCATACTAGATGGAACTAAAGAGCTAAAAGATGACATAAAAGAGATAAGATTTAGCGGTGTAAAACTAAAATATGAGAACTCTTATGCACTAAATGGGATAGATATCACACTAAAACAGGGGCAAAAAGTAGCACTAGTTGGCGATAGCGGTGGTGGTAAGAGTACATTTATAAATATGCTTTTAAGATTTTACGACCCAGATGAGGGGGTTGTTTCTATAAATGGTGAAGATATCAAAAACTTTAGACTATCTTCACTCCGTCACCATATATCGCTTGTTACCCAAAGGGTCTATATATTTGCCGACACTCTAGCATCAAATGTCTCTTATGCTCAAGATATAGACGAACAAAGAGTTAAAAAAGCACTTCAACTAGCCGATGCAAGTGGTTTTGTAGATGAGCTAGAAGATGGTATAGATACTAAAATGGAAGAGTTTGGGGTAAATCTCTCAGGCGGTCAAAGACAACGCATAGCGATCGCTAGAGCCATATATAAACACTCCTCACTTATACTTTTTGATGAAGCGACCGCCGCACTTGATAATGAGAGTGAAAAGAGGATTCAAAAAGCGATAGATGAGTATACAAAAGATAAAATAACCATCACCATAGCCCATAGACTAAGCACCATACAAAATGCCGATATTATACTTGTGATGCAAAAAGGAAAAATCGTAGCTAGTGGCACTCACGATGAGCTTTTAAAAAGCTCTGATGTTTACAAAAGACTAAGTGGGGAATTAAAATAAATCTGTTATAATATTTAAAAAACAGGAGGTGCTAGATGTTTATATCTTCATATGCAACATACATAGCACCTTCGCTCCATTCACAAAAACCTGAACAGAGTAGATCTCCTGAGCCAAGGGAGAAAACAGACTCTTTTTCAAAAGCACTAAAACAAAACGTTAAAGCCCTATCTCAAAACCCTGCCCCGCTTATAGCGACCGATATCTCAAAAGCTAGATTTTTAGTAGCACTTGAGCCTAAAGAGCAAGAGCAGAGTTTTAACCTATATAAAAAAGCAGTTACGAACAAAAAAGCAGATACAGCTTATAAAGAGAACTCAACACCTTTTAAAT
>JBAYYR010000128.1:0-4280 GCA_041672945.1 Sulfurimonas sp.
TTGCTGCTATGATATTTGCGATATTTGCATTTTTTAGTATCTCTGCTGCCTCTGGTGCATTTGTCCCATCTAGTCTTACTATAACAGGGACATGAACATCTACTAGTTTTGTAGCCTCTAAGATACCATTTGCGATACGATCACATCTAACTATTCCACCAAAGATATTTACAAATATAGCTTTCACATTTTTGTTTTTAAGGATTATCTCAAAACCTTTTGCAACTGTTTGAGCATTTGCTTTTCCACCAACATCAAGGAAGTTTGCTGGAGTACCGCCCATATAGTTTATAGTATCCATAGTACCCATTGCTAGACCTGCACCATTTACCATACAACCTATCTCACCATCAAGTGAAACATAAGAAAGACCGTACTCACCCGCTTCTCTCTCATCTGCATCCTCTTCGCTGATATCTCTCATAGCCTCTATCTCAGGGTGGCGATATAGTGCTGAATCATCAAATGCCATCTTCCCATCAAGTGCTAGAAAGTCCCCTGCTCCAGTTCTTATAAGTGGGTTTATCTCTATAAGCTCGGCATCGTTTTCCATATATAGTTTAAATAGTTTTGAGGCAAAACTGATAAACTTTTTTTGCTCACTTGGGTCTGTTATACCTAGGCCAAAAACAAGCTCTCTACCATGAAAACCTTGAAAACCAATAGCTGGGTCAATAGCAACTTTTATGATCTTCTCAGGTGTCTCTTCGGCAACTTTTTCTATCTCCATACCACCCTCAGTTGAAGCCATGATTACAGGCATCTCTTTAGCACGGTCTAAAACTACACCTAGATAGAACTCATCTTTTATATCAGCACCCTCTTCTATGTAAACTTTTTGTACTAGTTTACCCTCGGGACCTGTTTGGTGAGTTATAAGTGTCATGCCTAGTATCTCACCTGCTAATGTTTTAACTTCATCAAGGCTTTTGGCAAGTTTTACACCGCCACCTAGTCCTCTACCACCTGCATGGATTTGAGCTTTTACAACCCAAATATTTCCACCTAGCTCTTTAGCGTTAGCTACTGCCTCATCTGGAGTATTTGCTACTATACCTCGTGGGGTTGGCACTGAGTACTTTGCAAATATCTGTTTTGCTTGATATTCATGTATATTCATAGATTATTTCCTTTGTAAAATTTAATTATGCTTTAGGTGATATCATATCTTTTGCTACAACATACCTATCAAACTCCTCCTCGCTTAAAAGCCCTAGCTCGATCGCTGTTGCTTTAAGAGTGGAGTTGTTTTTGTGTGCTGTTTTAGCGATTTTTGCTGCATTTTCATACCCTATATGTGGGTTTAGAGCTGTCACTAACATAAGTGAGTTGTTTAGATACTCATCTATCTTTTGTTCAACTGGTTCTATGCCTACTGCACAGTTATCATTAAATGAGACTATACTATCTGCTAAAAGTCGGCAAGATTGTAAAAAATTATATGCAATAACAGGCTTAAATACATTTAGCTCAAAGTTACCTTGAGAAGCCGATATCCCTATAGTTACATCATTTCCCATAACTTGAGCAGCTACCATGGTTACCGCTTCGCTTTGTGTTGGATTTACCTTTCCAGGCATTATAGATGAACCAGGTTCATTTTCTGGGATAGTTATCTCACCTATGCCACATCTAGGACCCGATGCTAACCATCTAACATCGTTTGCTATTTTCATCATATCTGCCGCTAGAGCTTTTAATGCTCCATGAGCAAAAGTTAGTGCATCGTGGCTTGTTAGGGCATGGAACTTATTTGGTGCTGTTATGAAACTATGACCTGTTAATTCACTTAGTTTTTTAGCTACCCTCTCACCTAATTCTGGATGAGCATTTAGTCCTGTTCCAACTGCGGTTCCACCAAGGGCTAACTCTCTAACTGAAGCTAAAGAGTCTTTTATCATCTTTTCGCACTTATCTAACATCTCAACCCAACCACTTATCTCTTGACCCAAAGTTAGTGGAGTCGCATCTTGAAGGTGAGTTCTACCTATCTTTACTATATGGTTAAAGTCTGATGATTTTTTTGCTAAAGTTGCTCTAAGTTTAGCAATAGCTGGAAGCACCCTACTCTCAACCGATATCACACTAGCAACATGTAAAGCCGTTGGGTAGGTATCATTTGAGCTTTGAGATTTATTTACATCATCATTTGGATGGACTATCTTCTCTTTTCTAAAATCGCCACCTAGTATCTCAGTTGCACGGTTTGCTAAGACTTCATTGTTGTTCATATTTGACTGAGTACCAGAGCCTGTTTGCCATACAACAAGTGGATAATAAGCATCTAGTTTGCCCTCTAGCATCTCATCTGCTGCCTTAGCTATAGCTTGTGCTTTTTTACTATCTAGTTTCCCTAAATCCTCATTTACTAAAGCAACTGCTTTTTTAAGGTAAGAAAATGCCCTTGTTATCTCATATGGCATCTTCTCTTCACCTATAGCAAAGTTTTGCATAGATCTTTGAGTTTGAGCACCCCAGTAGGCATCAAAAGGTACCTCTACCTCACCCATTGTATCTTTTTCTATACGAACACTCAAATCTTACTCCTTCTCAAAAAAATTGTTTTTATTTAGTGTCTCTATAAGAGTTCTTACAGAGTTACAAGAGCCTTTAAACATCTCTTTTTCTTCATCATTTAGGGTCATTTCGACTATCTTTTCAGCACCATTTGCACCTATCATAACAGGTACACCAGATACTACACTATCTTCGCCATACTCACCATTTAGGTAAACTGCACATGGGTGGATCTGTTTGGTATCTTTTAGTATCGCCTCTACCATGATAGCTGTTGCTTTAGCAGGAGCATAGTATGCTGAGCCTGTTTTTAAGTAGCCCACTATCTCAGCACCACCATTTCTTGTTCGCTTGACTATCTCATCTATCTCATTTTGGCTAAGTAGATCAGATAGTGGCACACCCGCAACAGTAGAGTATCTAGCTAAAGGGACCATATCATCACCATGACCACCCATAACAGAAGCTCTTATCTGACCACCACCATAACCTAGCTTCTCTTGTATAAAACTAGCCATTCTAGCACTATCTAGTATCCCTGCCATACCTATGATACGACTTCTATCAAAACCACTCTCTTTTAGAGCTACATATGTCATAGCATCAAGCGGGTTTGAAACCATAATAATTATCGCATTTGGTGAGTATTTTGCTATACCTCTTACTACATCTTTTGTGATATTTGCATTTATCATAAGCAAATCATCTCTACTCATCCCAGGTAGTCTTGGACTCCCTGCGGTTACAACTACAACATCACAATCGGTTAATTCACTCATATCATTTGCTACACTAACAACAGTATGGCTTCTTATCGCCGCTGCTGCTTGACTCATATCTAGTGCTTTACCCATCGCAACATCTATCTTGTTATCGCGAAGAATAATCTCATGGCAAGATCCATTCATGGCTAGGGAGTATGCAACTGTCGCTCCAACATTTCCTGCACCAACTATCCCTACTCTCTTACCTTGATTCATATACACTCCTTGAATAAAAAAAAATTAAACTATTTTACCTAAGTAGACTTAAGTTAAAGATATAACTATCTCTAAAGTAAGCCCAAATGGCGACTGTAGCACAAAAAGTGCTACAATTTTTCTATATGTTATCTACTATGTTATTTAGTGTAGCAGATGGTCTCATAGCTTTAGTGGCTAACTCATCATTTGGATGAAAATAACCACCAATATCTTGAGCCTTACCCTCAACCGCAAGTAGCTCATTTATGATTTGTGTCTCATTCTCCTCTAGAGCTTTTGCAACTGGTGCAAATTTTGCTGCTAACTCGCTATCTGAACCATTTGCAAGTGCTTTTGCCCAGTAAGTAGCTAGATAGTAGTGAGATGCTTTATTGTCTGGCTCACCACACTTTCTAGATGGCTCTTTTGAGTTATCTAGATATGACTGGTTTGCACTATCTAGTGCATCAGTTAGAGCTTTAACTTTGTTGTCTGATTTTTTATGACCTATAAATCTTAGTGACTCAGCTAGTGCTAAAAACTCACCTAGTGAGTCCCATCTAAGGTGACCTTCACTTAAAAACTGATCAACATGTTTAGGAGCAGATCCACCCGCACCAGTCTCATATAGTCCACCACCTGCTAAAAGTGGTACTATAGATAACATTTTTGCACTAGTACCTAGCTCTAAGATCGGGTACATATCGGTTAAGTGGTCTCTTAAAACATTACCTGTTACAGCTATAGTATCTTTACCTTGACGGATTCTCTCATTTGTAAATCTAGTAGCAGATGTTATAT
>JBAYYR010000129.1:0-4274 GCA_041672945.1 Sulfurimonas sp.
ACTCATCTGAGATAAGTGGCAAAAAACCCGCTATAGCCATCGTAGATAGCAAAGATATCACAAAACTAAAAACCCTCTCACTTAGGTATGATATAAAGATTATCACACTAGATAGATAATTATTTATTATATTTAGTAGATTTTTACCAGATTTATAGTACAATCAAGCACAATTTTTGACTAAATCGTGACTATATGCAGACTAAAAAACCAAGAGGTTGTTTGTAGATAGTTATGATAAAAAAGGAAACGATATGAAACAAGGGTTTGGAGTTTCTAAGATATTTGTATATCTTTTGGTGTTTTTTGGATTGAGTTTAAGCCTATTTGGGGCTTGTGGCACCGATAAAGGTGTGTTAAATCTAAGTGGAAGTAGTGATAGTGTAAAAAAAACTACTTTTTACTATAAATACACCCCATCACAAGATGGTGTGTTGAAGCTAACGGTTAAAAATAACTACACATCTTCAGGTACTCGTACTTTAACCGCTGGGGTATATGGAGATAATGTTTGCAACAGTACTAATTTGTGGAGCAGTAATAATACCATTAGTAAAAATAGTACAAAATCTTCTAGCGATATCTCTGTTATAGGGGGGCATACCTACTACATAACCATTGTAAGTAGTTCTAGTAGCGATACCTCTTACAGTATCACTGGTACCTTCTCTACAAGAAACATAACACCCATAGCGACAAACTCAAACGATATGTGTTACTCAAAGGTTAGCTATAGTGGGCTTTGTACTGGTCTTTTAAATCTAGGGTGTAAACAAACCATAACCCTTCAAAACAATAGCAACAGCAAGTTAACAGAAGTAGATGCCTATATAGCTCATACTAGTTTGTTAAACACTGGTCTTTTCAACGAGTGTGGTGTAGATAATGTTAAAAATAAAAACTGTACACAAAAAAATGGCATAGACTTAGGACCTTTAGCTGGAGTAAATCTGCTAAATAGAAGCTCAGTCGCCTTTGATATGCCAGATTTTAGTAGTGGTGCTACCCACTCTATATACACTAAGTCACTTTTAGAACTATCACTTTTTCAAGGCTCAAACCTATATGGGACATATGTAAAAGATGGAGTTTACTATAGTTCAAAAATCTCCAAATGTGGTCCTGTAGTTACAAGCGGATATAGAGACTTTGAGCTAAGACACCAAGAGACTATAATAGGAGATATGAAGTCTATAGGTAACACTATTATGGTTCCAAAATCAAATAGTAGTTGTAAAACAAGTGTAACAGACCCAGCTTCTAAAGGTAATAATGAGTACTATATGTGTAAATATAGCGACGATGGGACAATGGCTGAGCTTTTACTCCCTAGAGCCGATAGTAAGGTTGTTTGGGCAGGACTATATTGGCAATCGATAATCAAAAAAACAACAAATATCGACTCTCAAGTGATAAAAATCAAAAAAGATAGTGGTGGGTATGTAGATGTAACCCCAGATGTTTTAGATATGCAAAATCATACAGATAGCAACTATAACACATACAAAAGCTACTCAGCTTTTGCCGATGTTACCGATATATTTACACTAAATGGCTGGAATGCAGGTAAATACACCGTAAAAGATATACCAGCAGCTTATGGAGATAAGATAACGAGTTTGGGTGCTTATGGTGCATGGTCTTTGGTTGTGGTTTATGATAACTCTGAAGATGTAAGTGAAAAACTAAGAAATGTTAGTGTGTTTGATGGATGGAAGATAGTAGAGGGAGTTAGCCCAAACAACAAAGTAAATATAAAAGTTAGTGGGTTTTTTACACCTACAAAAGGTGATGTATCTGCTAGGGTTGCAGTTTTTGCCGCAGAGGGTGATAGAAACATCTCGGGCGATAAGCTGAGTATGAGAGATATGAATGAGGTTGGCACTCCTTTCGTAGAGATAGGAAATGAAGGCAATGCTTTTAACTCAAGTATATCTACAGATGGGGCAAGAACGCCAAAGTTGATAAACAATATGGGTATAGATATACACAATATCGAAGCTAGAAATCCTAAGACTGGTAAAAGCCTTATGAAAACCCAACAAACATCAGCAGACTTGCAGTTTGAAACAGTTACAACGGGTAATTCAAAAGATACCTTTTGGCCATCTATGATAGCTTTTTCAACAGAGCTTTATGTACCTGATGTTTGTTATGAGGAGAGTGCATTTTTCAAAGATGAACCTATAGGTGAAGATAACCTACCAGCTTCAGGAGATGTGATCGAGTATGAGGTTTTAGTTACAAACAAAGGTAACGAACCAGCAAAAGAGGTAAAACTAGAGACAACCCTTGACACCGATGAGCTTGAGTATGAGCCAAACTCTTTAAGCATAGCTCCTATACCAGCGACTAGTTTTAGCTCAAAAACAGATGCACAAGGCGATGATACTGCGGAGGTAGATGAGCAAACTTTAAGGTTTATGTTAGGTACTGGTGCAACTGCTACGGGCGGTGGAGAGATAAAAACAGACGAGGAGACAAAGTTTAGGTTTAAAGCTACCATCGGCGATACTGAGAGAGTGAAAGAAAATAGATACATGATAGGGTATAAAAACGATGCGATAGGTGTCGATTTTACCGCTGAGCCTATACAGATGAGAAAATGTGTAGATATGGACTACTCTTATGGGGTTTATACACCTGAGATAAAACAGTTTAATGTCGTAAGGAGGGGTGCGGTAACAAAAACTACAGGAGACCCAGTTGATCCAGCTGATCCTATAAATGCCCTTTATACTCAGATAGTAAATACAGCTTTTAATGTCGATGTTGTATCTTTAGGTAGTGATCTTAAGAGTGTAACAGCTCCAAGCCAAGCTATAGATATGACCCTAAGTATAGTAGATGCCGATACAAAAAGTCAGACACTATCAGATGTGGTAACGATGAGTTTTTCAAAATTAGAGACTATAAAACCTGCAACCATAACACCTGTAAAAGCATCGAGAAATGCTATATTTAAGATAGCTATAGAAGATGGAGATCCTATCTACTCAAGAGATAGTTTTGCTATCCGCCCAGCTACTTTTAGTATAGTTACACAAGATACTCCACCAGAAGCAATAACTACTTTAGTTGGCGGGGTAAAAAACCATGTTAGGTTTGTGGCACTTGATGAAGATGGAATTGAAACATCAGGGTATAACCAAAACATAACAGCAAGTGCAACTAGTAAGAGTGTAACAAGGGCTATAGTTAAACCAGATGATGATTGTGATCTAGACTTCACACCAAAAAAGATAACTACAAATGTACCATTTGACGATGGGGTATCAGATCTTTTACTTGCTTATGATAATGTTGGAGAGATCCGTTATGATATCTTAGATGAGGACTGGACAAAACAGTCGGGTGATTATGATAAGGGTGATTGTATAGTTGGTAGCTCATCTAACATTGCCGATGGTACAGGTAGAGTTGGGTGTATGGCTAAGGGTGAAACTACTATAAGATACATACCAGCTAGATTTCAAAGTTCTATAGATATCTCAAGCCATGGAGATATAACATACTTAGCCGATGATAAAGATATGACTAGTAACCTTGATCTTAGTGTAGTTACACAAGTAGGAGATGAAGATGGCTACACTACTGCTACAAACTACACAAAAGATTGTTTTGCTAAAGATGTAACCGTAGAGTTAAAGCTGGATAGCGACTATGCAGATAGATTTTTACTATATGATGATGCAGCTAAGCAAGAGGGTAGCCCAGTCTCTCTAGTGGTACCAGAGAGTAGTTTTGAGCAAGGTGAGGCTACTTATAGGTATGGATTTAACTTCACTAGAGGATCAGAAGAGAACCCATTTGCCATAAGTTCAGATCAGTTTAAAGTAGATAGTATAAGCGATGGTGATTCAGCTAACTACGAAAACATTGAGCCAGATGAGCCAACTACCGCTACTTTTGGTTTTGGTAGGGCCCATATAACAAACCAAAGATATAGTGGTGATGGTGGGGAAGCTAAGGTATTTTACGAGGTTTATTGTTTTGGTGTAGATTGTGATAAATCGCTCTTGCCAAATGGAGAAGATTCTAAAAATAGTGACGATATAAGATGGTTTATAAATGAGACCCACAAAGCCTCAACAGATGGAAAAGTTACATCTTCAACTGAGAGTGGTGGCAAAACAAATGTAACTGCTACCATAAGTGGCACAGATGAGCAAAAAGCAGTTATAAGTTATGGCGGGGCTAAAGGCTACCCGTATAAAACTACTATGGAGCTACCTGCTGATGACTGGCTCATCTATGAGGGCAATACTTATAGT
>JBAYYR010000130.1:0-4182 GCA_041672945.1 Sulfurimonas sp.
CTTTTACTAAAACTCCCCTACTTAAAAAGGCATCTTTTGCATTGTTTAGTATATTTAACACAACCTGAGTTAGCTCATTTTTTGAGCCTAAAACCTCCATATCGACTAGCTCTGTTTTTATAATGATATCTTCGTGTTGAAAAAACGATAGAGCATCATTTATAGCATCTTTTACATTGAAAAAACTCTTAGTTTTATCTGGCTTAAAAAAGTTAGAAAAATCCTCTATGGTTTGAGACATACTTTTTATATTTGCCTTACTCTGCTCATAAAACCTCTCTGCCTCTTTATGCTCATCTTTTAAAAAACTCTTTTTAAGATTAAAAAGCGACAAACTAAGCTCCATCAAAGGTTGTCTCCACTGATGAGCGATATTTGCAAGCATCTGCCCTAAACTTGCATGTCTTGCTTGCCAAAACATAACTACTTGCTTTTTTTCGTTCTCCTCTACCTCTTTAGCTACTCTTGCTTCTAGGTTTTTGTTTAGCTCTCTTAGCTCTTTAGTCTGCTCTTTGACCCTTTTTTCTAATGTTTTGTTTAACTCCTCTAGTCTCTCTTGAAGCATAAACTCTCTTGTTACATCGTAGCGAAGTGCTACAAATTCGGCAATATCACCTTTGGTATCTAGTATCGGGATGATAGTCGTATTTACATAAAAAGTCTCTCCATCTTTGGTTAGATTTTTTGTGGTGGTTTTGTAGATTTTTTTGGCAAGTATATTTTGCCAAAGTTTAGTGAAGCTCTCTTTTGCGACATCTGGATGGCGGATAATGTTGTGATTTTTACCTATAAGTTCATCTTTTTGGTATCCACTTATGGCACAAAACTCATCATTTACAAAAGTTATAGTACCGTTTATATCGGTTTTTGATATGATATTTGTCGATTCTATAGCCTTTATATACTGCTCATACACTACTTTAACTCACTCCAATTTCTACCTATATTTAGCGATGCTTTTAGCGGAATATGAAGTTTGATGATATCTTCCATAGTTTTTTTAAAAAGCTCACCTATCTCACTAGCTCTTTGCTCATCTGCTTCAAATATCAGCTCATCGTGGATTTGAAGGAGCATCTTAACTGGGAGATTTTGCTCTTTTATCATTTTGTCTATCTTATTCATAGCTAGTTTTATGATATCACTCGCACTCCCTTGAAATACACTATTTACCGCCTCTCTCTCATACGAAGCTTTTAGCATCGGTGTAGCTTTTTCATAGTTAAAATACCTCTTTCTACCTAAAAGTGTTTGGGTAAAACCCTTTAGTTTAGAATCCTCAATAATGCTCTTAAAACAGCTATCAACAGTACTAAAAGCACTAAAATATCGCTCTATAATCTCTTTTGCCTCTTTTGTACTAATCCCTAAAGTTTGAGCTAAGCGGTTTTGCCCCATCCCATACAAAAGTCCAAAGTTTACAGTTTTTGCTATATCTCTTTTGCCCTTAGCATCCCCCTCGCCAAAAAGCATAATCGCAGTTTGAAGGTGGATATCTTTATCATCATTAAAGGCATTAACCAAAACACTATCTTGTGAAAAATGGGCAAGTAGCCTTAACTCTATTTGAGAATAATCTATCCCGATAAGTAGCTTAGACTCATCTGCTATAAAAGCCTCTCTTATCTTTAAACCTAGCGGTGTTCTTGTTGGGATATTTTGTAAATTTGGATTTTTACTACTAAGTCTGCCTGTTGAAGTTCCACTTTGAGAAAAAGATGTGTGTACTCGACTAAGCTCATTTGCACTAGCTAGAGCGATGAGCGGTTCTATATAGGTGGAGTTTAGTTTTTGAAGTTCGCGATACTCTAAAAGTGGTTCGATAATCTCATGGCTACCCTTAAGAGCATTTAAAACATTCTCATCAGTAGAGTAGCCTGTTTTTGTCTTTTTTTTGGCTGGTAGGGCTAACTCCTCAAAAAGTATAAGCCCTAGTTGTTTTGGTGAGTTGATATTAAACTCGCTACTAGCAAGTGTGTGTATCTGTTTTGTTAGCTTTGCTATATCATCTTTCACACCATCACCAAAGGTTTTTAAAAAACTAGTATCTACCTTTATACCCTCTCTCTCCATCGATAAAAGTGTCTTTATAAATGGCACTTCAACACTAAAATACTCCTTATCTAAAGTGCTATCTTTAAGCTCAGGCAAAAGTTTATGGTAGAGTTTTAGTGTTATAAAAGCATCTTCACTTGCATACTTTGTGGCATCTTCTATATCTACATTTGCAAAAGTTTCACCTTTTTTTACTACATCCTCATAAGGTAGCATTGTGTAGTTAAAAAACTTATAACTAAGTTTATCTAATGAGAGTGAGTCGTTATCTAACATCCATGCCATTATGAGTGTATCGGCAAAAATCTCTACATCTTGGTCTAAAAACTTTGTTATAAAGTGAAGATCAAACTTGATGTTATGTCCAACTATGGAGTGTTTAAATATCTCTTTTAAAACCTCTTTAGCATCATCTAACCCTAACTGCTCGCCAACCCCTAAGTAGTTATGAGATAGTGGAACATAGTAACTAGTTTTATCATCAAAACAAAAACTAAATCCAACCAAAGTATCGCTCATATAATCAAGCCCTGTTGTTTCGGTATCAAAAGCTATAAGAGTATCTTCTTTAAGTGAGCTAAGTAGGGTGATTAGCTCATCTTTATCGGTTATGGTTTTTGAGCAAAATATATCTTTTTGCCTATTTGCTATAAACTCTTTTTTAGCACTAAGTTGCCTTAGTATCGCATTTTGCTCATACTTTACTAGCTCATCATATATGTTTAAAAACGGCTCATCTATGTCCATTTTAAACTCTTCAAAATCAAACTCACCAAAGAGATCGGTTTTTAAGCTAACTAGCTCTTTTGATATATATGCCTCATCTTTATGCTCTTTTAGTTTTGTCTGCATAGATGCTGGTTTTATCTGCTCTATATTTTCATAGATACCATCTAAGCTCTCATACTCACTTAAAAGTTTAGCCGCTCCAACTTTACCTATCCCCTTTACACCAGGGACATTATCGGCACTATCTCCTACTATTGATTGGTAGTCTATAAACTGCTTTGGAGTTACACCATACTTAGCAAAACATAGCTCCTCATCCATCACTTTTTTTGTTATAGCATCGACTAAAACTACCTTACCATCATCTATGAGTTGATGTAAATCTTTATCGTGCGAAACTATACGGACATTTAGCCCCTCTTTTTTAGCCCAAGTGACTACTGAAGCTATGATATCATCTGCCTCATAGCCCTCTAAACCTATAGCTTTATAACCCATCTTCTCTATCCACTCTATAGCGATAGGTAGCTGCATAGTTAGCTCATCTGGCGGAGATTGTCTATTTGCTTTATACTCCTCATATATGCCATTTCTTAAGTTTTCACCCTTTGAGTCTATGGCAAAAAGTATATAATCGCTATCGTGATCTTTTTGCAGGGATGCTATAAAGTTGCTAAACCCTGTTAGAAGCCCTGTTGGGAAACCATCTTTTGTTTTAAGATACTGCGGAAGTGCATAAAAACTGCGGAAAAAAAATCCAAATGTATCAATAATAGTTATAGTCTTACTCATAAAAATCCTTTAATGGCACTCATTTAGTGTTCTAGTCTCATCTACTATAAAACCATAGCCGTTATAGAGTGTAAATATACCGTAAATAAGTATCGCGATACTAGATAAAATCATCATAGTTTTTCTAACTTTTGTAGCCTTTGCTAAACTACTTAAAAACCCCATAGCAAACATAGCAGGTATTGTGGCAACTCCAAAAACAAACATCACCAAAGCCCCATCTACACTTGAACCACTACTAGCAGCAGTTATAGCAAAAAAGTAAACAAAACCGCATGGAAGTAAACCATTTAACATACCAAGTGTAAAGAAGCTACTAGGTGATTTTGAGTTTAGTATCGCTCTAAAACTATCTTTATACCATTTAGTTGAGCTAAAACTATGCTCTATGGTTGTTAAAAAGTTAAAAACTCCCATAAGTGAAAGGGCCGCTAAAACCATAACAACACCCGCCACTATAAGTAAAACTCCATTTGCTATATGGTTAAATGTAGCAACACCGCCTATAAAACCAAACACCCCACCAAGCAAGGTGTATGTAAAAACCCTACCAAAAGAGTATAGTAGGTGCGAAATAGCTTTTGAGTAGATAGGTCTTGTGGGGTC
>JBAYYR010000131.1:0-4121 GCA_041672945.1 Sulfurimonas sp.
GAAATATTTTTTCATTTCTCATATCTATCAAGATATCATTTTCAAAATTTAAATTATTTATGTTTATTAAAATACTGCTATTTGTGTATTTATGTTCTGTTTCTTGTATCAAAAAAAGCCTTTATGTATAACAGTTACTATTTAAAGTTTTTTAAAATAAATATTCCATAAATTATAGAATATTTCTTCTTATAAGGAACTAATATATAGAAAATTTCTTATTTTATAGATTTTATAAATTTAAAATTTCTATAAAAGGTACTTTTATGGAACTATATAAGAAGATAAATCTATTATTGAGTGAAAAAGGGTTAAATAAGAAGAATTTTGCTTTAAAACTTATAGCTCTAGAGCCGAAATTAAAAAGTACAGGAGAGATTCCAACGCTTAAGGCGATTTATGGTTATTTGAGTGGCGATGTTGCCCTAAGAGTAGAACTCATACCATATATAGCAGAAGCTCTAGAGATACCTGAGCAGATACTTTTTGATGATACAAAAAGGGGTAGAAAGATATTTTTAAAACATATCTTAAAAGATATAACAAGTGAAGAAAAAGAGCTACTTAGACCAAAGGTTTGCCCAGAGCAAGACCAAAAGATAAGCATCCCAAAAGATAGACTTTATGCCATAAATGATCTGCTCATCTATGCACCAGATATATTTTTACAAGAGCTAGAGAAGACTTTGAAAAATTATAAAGATTTGACTTTGAAGTTTAAAAGATAGTGGCTCCGGATACTGGATTCGAACCAGTGACCAAGCGATTAACAGTCGCCTACTCTACCGCTGAGCTAATCCGGAATATTGTTAGGGCGAAATTATAGCTACCAAGACCTTAAAAGTCAAGGTTAGCTACCTTAGGGTAAGTGGCGGTAGGTAGCTTTGCAAAACCGCCCCCACACTAGAGGCTAGTTTTTTCATAATCTTATCTAGCTTATCTTCTTTGTTCCATACAGCTTTATCGACCCCGCTTAGGCTCTCAAGGGCTTTTTTGGCATCGTACTTTGTGCCTATCTCATCTACTAGCCCAACCTCAACTGCTTGTCTAGCGGTAAATATATGAGCATCGGCAAACTCATCTTTTTTGGCTACATCAAGCCCTCTAGCCTCTGCTACATCGCTTACAAACATATCATAAGTATCTAAGAGTATCTTCTCTAACTCTTCTACTTCAAAATCCCTCCAAGCTCTATCCATAGAGCCGACTTGTTTGTATTTTCCAGCTTGTAAGCTTTGTGGTTTTATACCAACTTTGCTCATAAGCTCCTCAAGGTTATAACCCTGCATCACAACACCTATGCTACCGACTAAACTCCCCGCATTTGCCACTATCTTGTTTGAGTATATACTAGCATAGTAGCTCCCACTTGCTATGGTTCCACTAGCATAAGCTATGATAGGTTTGTTTACTCTAGCCCGTTTTATAGCCTCTGCTACCTCTATAGATGGTGCGACTGCTCCACCTGGTGAGTCTATGTTTAAAAGTATCCCTTTTATATGCTCATCCTCACTAGCTTTATCTATCTGCTCCACCACCTCATCGGTGTTTATGATGGTTCCAACTAGTGCTATCTCAACTAAGTTGTTTTGTTTAAGAGCCTCATCTTTGTTTGGTGCAAAAACCAAAAAGAGTATCAGCAAAAACACCATAGCCTTAAAATGCTCTTGTATATACTTTAAAACCTTGCCGATAAATCCAAAAAAACTCTTAATACTACTCAATCATCTCACCTCGTATAAAAACATTTGTGACATTGTAACCCTTTAGTATAACATCAGAGTAAATCTGCTCATTTGGTGTGGCATCTAACTCTAAAGCTATCATATCGGCATCAAAACCCTCTTTTATCTCACCTTTTTTTAGCCCCAAAGCCTCAGCGGCATACTTTGTAACTCCAAACAAAAGCTCTTTAGCCAACTCACTAAGCTCTAAGTGGGAGTGGATAAAAAGTGCAACTCTCATCTCTTCAAAAAGATCTAGTTTGTAGTGTGAACTTAGCCCATCTGTTGCTAAAAGTACTTTAGCACCTAGCTCTTGTGCCCTTTTTATATCTAGTACACCATTTCCTAAAAGTCTGTTCGAGATAGGACAATGGACTATATAACCAAGCTTTTTTAGCTCATCTTCATTAGCTTGTATGGCATGAGTAAATAGTGTTTTTACCCCATCAAAGTGGCTTAAAAACTCACCACTAGAACAAACAGAGCTTTTTTGGTTTAAAAACTTCTCAAAAAACTCAGCAAGTTCCCCGCTAGAGCTATCTAGCCACTCCCTCTCAGCTCTACTCTCCATAAAATGGGCTGAGACTCTTAAGGATTCATTTTTAGCGATATCTAGAGCTTTTTTTACAAGTACAGGGTGGACTGAATAGGGCGAATGTATAGCGATAGCAGGGTAAAAACCATCTCTTTTTACATCTTTACTCTCATCTAGCCTTTGTAAAAAACTACCAAATAACATATCTGCCATAGATGCTTGAGAGCCTATAAGTTCATTAAAAAACACTACATTTAGCTTACTTTTTGCACAACTAGCTAGATCAAACCCATTTGAACTTATCGCTCCGATGGTGGTTGTACCACTTTTTAATATATCTTTTAGTACCTCATCAACACACTCTTCATGGCAACTATCCATAAGTTTTTCACGATTTTCTATCACACTAAAGAGCCACGGAACAAAACTTCCATACTTTAGCTCATTTTTATTTGCACTAAACTCTAGATGAACATGGGAGTTTATAAGCCCTGGTAAAAGGAGTGAGTTTTTAGCAAGAGTTATAACTTTGGCATCTTTATGAAGAGCCAAAAGCTCATCTAGTGGGGCTACTTTTTTTATGGTTGAGTCATAAGCTACCGCATGGTTTAAAAGCAACTCATCTGGTGTGAGTATATATGTTGGGGCTACTATTTTTATCATGATTTTTGACTTTTTAAAGTAGATTATGCTTTATTTAGATAAAATAATCGCTTAAATAATAATATTAAAGGTTTATTGATGAAAATAGTTGTTATACAAGGTCCAAATCTTAACATGTTAGGGGTTAGAGAGCAACAAGTTTATGGCTCTATGAAACTAGAACAAATCCATGAGCAGATGAGAGACTTTGCAACTAAAAGTGGTGTTGAGATTGAGTTTTTTCAAAGCAATTTTGAAGGTGAATTAGTAGATAAGATCCAAGAGTGTTACGGCGATGCTGATGGTATCATCATAAATGCAGCAGCTTATACTCACACATCTATAGCTATAAGAGATGCTCTAGCGGCGGTAGCCCTGCCTACGGTTGAAGTTCACATAAGCAATGTTCACAGAAGAGAAGATTTTAGAAAAGAGAACATGATAGCACCAGTTTGCACATCGAGTGTGGTTGGTTTTGGACCTTATGGCTACCACTTAGCGATCGTTGGAATGTTACAGATATTTAACGAAATCAACGCTATAAAAGAGATGCAAAAACAACAGCAACAAGAACAGTAGATGTATATAAGGCGAAAGATGGGCTCAAAACTAGAGCTTTATAAAAATCTTCGCCAAAATAGCTCTGTTTTAAAAAAAACCAAACATAAACATAGAGTTTTTGTAGGTGTTGGTGGAAATATCGGTGATGTTAGAAGACGAATCTTTAGGCTATATAACTTTTTAAAAAAAGATAGTCGCATAGGTATAGAAAAAATCTCATCGATTTTAAAAAATCCACCTTTTGGCTATACTAACCAAGATGATTTTTTTAACTCCGTTGTGGTTTTAAAAACAGATATGAACCCTAAAGAGTTTTTAGCTTATCTTATGAGAGTGGAGAAGAGGTTTTTGAGAAAAAGAAGTTTTAAAGATGCACCAAGAACACTAGATCTTGATATAATATTTTACGATAATATAAAAATGAACACCCAAAAACTAACGATCCCACATCCGCACTTTAGCAAAAGAGAGAGTGTTATGATACCCCTAAAAGAGCTTAGAGTATGAAGATACTAACCTTTAAAGGCTCAACTCCATCAGAAGCACTTAAAAAAGCAAAAGCCCACCCAGAGTATGAAGATATGATCCATATAGACACAAAAGAGATTCAAAAAAAATCGCTCTCAAAAGAGCCACTATATGAGATCATAATGGGTCTA
>JBAYYR010000132.1:0-4109 GCA_041672945.1 Sulfurimonas sp.
TCTTTTTTAGTTTTATTTTTCTCTAAAAATACAAAAGGATCCGCAGATAAAAAAGCTTTAGGTGTCTCTCTAGGGCTAGAGATTAACTCTAGTTGCTCATCTACCCATCCAATCTCACTGTTTGCCATTACTATCGTGCTAAATATAGCAGCTATTAGAGTAAACTTTTTCATTGATATGTTATCCCCCATACTGATATATTTAGATTTGCATCTAGGTGATCTTTTGCACTTATCTTAAAGTTATGAAGATCTACCACTAGATTACTCTGCTCTAGTGATGCGATAAACTTTAAGGTGTTTTCATAAGAGGCTCTAGTGTCTAAAGAGATATCTAAAACATGCCCAAAAGATTCATCATTAGAGACATACTTGTTGTTAAAGTTTAAAATCTTAACATTGTGTTTTAGTGCATTTAGCGATATGGAGTCGAGATACTCTCCCCAAGCTTTTTCGTTATACACCAAAGATGATATAGAGTATATCTTCTCTTTTATATAGGCATTTGCTTCGACTAAATCATCATGCTCTTTTTTATTTTTAGCTATATCGCTATCTAGCTTAGAGATTTTTGTCTCAGGGTTTGCAGTTAAAAATGCTTTGTCTTGAGCTATTTTTCCGCTTACACTATCGACCTTCTCTTTTGTTTCACTAAACTTATCAAAAGAGAAATCATAAAGCGGATAGACAACAGCAAAAATCACCGCTATAAGCATAATATAGATCATATTTGTATCTTTTTTAGATTTTGCACTAAAAAAATTGTCTATTTTTTGTAGAGTGTTTTCTAAAGTTAGTTTTAGGCTCATAGCATACTCACTTTCAGTTGAGAAAAGTATAGTTTAGACTCTTCATCAAACTTAATAGATTCTGCTAAAAAGCTAAATCTATCCTCATATGTTTTTGTTAAATGCTCTATAAGCGATGTTATTTTTTTATCGCTACTGCTTACTAAGTCTAGCTCAAAATCCTTACTCCATTTAGTAGTATCTTGCTCTTCTTGGGTGTAAGATATCGCCTCTACTCTGATGTTAAACTTGTTAAGATCTTGAGTTAGAGTACTTAAGAGGGTCGATTTGTTTGGGTAGTTAACCTTTACCTCTTTGATTTTAAGTAGGGTACCTTGTTTTTGTGAGTACTCATGTTGTTGTGCCGCTAAGAGCTCATTTGTCTGCTTTAGTTCATCCTCTTTTACTTTTAGTATAGACTCTCTAGCTATTTTAGATGAGTGCACATCTGAATACTCGTTTTCCAACATCGCTAAGTGCATCGTTTGTGCATAGTTTAGTGAAAAATATAAAACAGGGTAGAGTAGAGCTATAATTAGTGATGCAGCTACCAGTAATATAGCCTTTCCACTACTTCTTTGTCTAAATTTTGGAGGTCTATGAAAGATTGAGAAGTTTAGATCTTCACGATGTTTTTGTGAGACACCCCATAGATGAAGCATATGGTGTACAGGTGTAATGTAACTAGTGCTACCACTGAACCCATAGTTAAAATCAAAAGCACTCGCTTTTACCCCTAATTCTATCTCGGCAATCTCGTTTAGTTTTGAGGCAAAGGGTATATTTGCATCTATATATAGATAGTTTATCTTCTCTATATCTAAAGCTCTTTTTGCATAAGCTAAAATATCGTTTATGTTTGAGAAGAGATTTTTATATACTTTTAACATATCGAGTTTAAATGGGCTTTGTGTTGTTTTTAGGTTTTCGTTTATTAGAAAACTTGTAAACTCCTCATAGCTAATACTCTCGCCATATGTTTCGCAAAAATTCTCATACATCTCTGTTAATGAGAAGTTTATAGATTTTGTATATATTAAATCTGTATCCTTATATATGGTTATGGTAGCATCATCTCTTTGAAAGTATATAAAACACTCTATCCCTCTACTGCTTATAACATCTAAGTTATAAAGAGATTTGTAGAGTAGCGATTGTGGTACTATGGTGTCGATATACTTAACTTCAGAGATAAGTGGAGTATATATCTCTTTTATATCTTCTGGATCGACTATAAATAGGTAGAAATTTCTATTGCTCTCATCTAACCTATCAAAAATCTCAATAAACCTGATCTCATAAGCTATCGCTTGATCTAGCCCTAGCTCATCGTAAGCTTTTGAATATATCGCATCGTATAGATCTATCTCAGGGATATTTTTACTAATAGAAATATAACTATTGATAAAATATTTTGAGCTAAGAGCAGATATAACATACTGACTTTTATCGTAACTAGCACTAGCTAGTGTGCTTAACATGCCCCCACTAGTACTAGCAAAACTACCGCTATCTATATCTAAGGATAGTGTGCTAGTAAAGGAGCTTTGTTCCTTTTTTTTCATCTTCTTTTATTCCTAAGTTGAAATGGACTTTTGCCATTGAGCAAAAATCATCATTTTTATAAAACTCAACTCTATAAATCCTATCGTCTCTGTCGATAGAAAACCTTTTTTCAAAGTCTTCATATCTAACTAATATATCACTCTCATCTACTGAGTCTGGCGATACAAATCCGATAAGATTTACACGGTAGTCACCTCTTTTTATAATCTTAAAGCTCTCATTGACATAGATATCAGAGTTTATATCAAACTTCTTGATCTCTCCATCAACTTCTGCCTCAAAGTGATTATCGCATATCTCCTTTAATTTAAAGTATTGAGGTCTGATATAAAGAACTCTTATATTCCCTATATATATATCATACCCAACGCCATTTTTTAACACACTCCCCAGTGGGTGTGTGAACTTAAATTCATTACCGTTTAATTTTATCGGAACATAGCTTAAAGTTTTTTTTATATTTGTCAAATCTATAACAAAATTGTCATTTATACTCAGGTTTCCATAATTTTTTATTATTTTAGTGATCTCATCTTCATTTAATTCAAAGTTTTTTGTGTAGGAGATGTTCATAATACCCATAAACTCTTCCACTGCTAGTAGGTGATAGTAGACCTTTTGTGAAAGTTTACTTAGGTTTTTACTGCTCTCTATGGCAAATGCTGGTTTATTGTGTGTTGCTGCAAAAAATGTTAAAGATTGTTGCATATCTTTATCGTTGATTTTTGTTTTGGTGTTTTTTACATTGAAGCTATGGTGTTTTTGTAGAAGTTTTTGATTTACCTGATTTGTTACAAATTCGGCGATATCTCCCATATCTCCAAACTCATGATCCTCTGGTAGTTTGCACTGATCGATTACACAAGATTGCCCCCATGCTCTAGGGTTGTAGAGTATATCATCGTTTGTTTTTCTATAGAAACCATGCCCATCATGGAGGTTTAGCACTAGACTTACTTGTTTATCTAGTATGATATCTTTGATGCCACTTACTATCTCTTCGTCTTTGTCATTTGGTTCTATAAAGGCAAACTTGCGGTTCATATCGCCATTTATGCCCCTTGAGCCTTTTGTTATGCTATCTTTGTTTAGATTTGGGACTATCCATACACTTTTTGATTTTATATCGTAGTTTGTAGCTAAGATGGAGGCGGCAAAGTATGCACCATCTTCATCTCCATGGATACCGCCTATGACTAAAAGAGTCCCATTTTGCCCATTTTCACCCTTTTTTATGAGTTGGATATCAGAACTATAAAGGGGGTGTAGTAAAAATACCAAAAGTATATATAAGTTTTTTATACCCATATGGTTACTTTTCTGTTAAGATTTTAAATCTGTCTTGGTTTTTCTCTAACTTGACTATAAGAACTTTACCGCCACTAAATTTAAATGAGTCTGATCTGTACTCCTCGTTAAATGTTATCTGATATACATCACTACTATTTGGGTATGCAAATATATCTATCTTGTTAAACACAATCGATTTTCTCTCATTTTTACTAAAAACCCTTTTTTTATAGGTTTTAAACTCATCTATTTTCATCCCATCATCTCTTACAAAAGCATCATCGTAGTAGCTAAGATAGTTATCTATCTCATCATATTTCCAAGCAAATCTCCACTTATAAAGATCGGTTAGAAGTTTTACTAAAGTCTCTCTTGATATGCTACTAGCTTTTGGTTTTTCATCTATGATGAGTATGGTTTTGTCTAGATTTATGTTGTTATTTAGGCACTCAATATTGTTGTTTTG
>JBAYYR010000133.1:0-4071 GCA_041672945.1 Sulfurimonas sp.
CAAGATATAGGCAACTGCCCAACTATGCAAAATCTTTTGGTCTTTCTTAAAGACAAAGATATACGAGCAGATGAGCTTTTTAGTATATGTACACATTTTCGCTTAGCTACCATAGGTGTTGTTTATGAGAAAAATCTCTACTCTAAGGAGATTTTAGATGAGATACTCTATGTTTTTGATACAAACCTAGAGGGTGTTTTAAGGTTTTACACAGATAGTATCTACCAAAAAGAGCTAGAGATAGACAAACATGTAAGACTTTTAGAGGAGTATAAGAGTGCTTTAGATGAGAGTGCTATCATATCTAAGATAGATGAGGATGGGTTTATTAGATATATAAATGATAAATACATCAAGCTAAGTGGATATGCAAAAGATGAGCTAATTGGTAAAAAATATATATCTTTTATGTGCAAAGATATATCGAGTGCTTATGTTGAAGATAGTTGGGCGGCTCTAAAAAAAGATGGTATATTTAAGGGGAGTTTTAAAAAACAGAAAAAAAATGGTGAGTACTACTATGTAGATGCTACTATAGTTAAGATCATCGACCCACATCTAAATACTCCAGAGTATATGTCTATAGCGACCGATGTAACAACTCTAGTCGATGCAAAAGCAGAGGCTCAAATGGCATCTCAAGCTAAAGAGTACTTTTTATCAAATATGAGCCATGAGATACGAACACCGCTAAATGCGATACTAGGTTTTGTAAACCTTTTGATAGAACAAGAGCTATCGGCACAACATAGAAAATACTTAGAGATAATCCTAAATAGTGGTGAAAATCTATTAAGTATCATAAATGATATTTTAGACTTCTCAAAACTAAGGAGTGGTGAGTTTACTATAGAGCCAAAAATCTTCTCTATCCACGAGGAGATTAGCCACTCTTTAGAGCTTTTTGTAGCATCTGCTAGTGTTAAAAACATAACAATCACATCTTTTATAGACCCAACTATACCACGAGAGCTAATAGCAGATATTCTCCGTATAAAACAGATAGTTTCAAACTTTTTAAGTAATGCTATAAAGTTTACAAAATCGGGCGGACATATACATGTAGATGTGAGTTGTAACCTAAAAATCTTAACCATATCGGTAAGCGATAATGGAGTTGGGGTAGATGAGGATGATCTTAGGATGATATTTAGTGCCTTTACACAAGCGACTCACGAGGATTTAGATAGGCTTCAAGGTACAGGTTTAGGGCTTTCTATATCTCATCAGTTAGCAAACTTGATGGGTGGAGATATCTTTGTAAAGTCAAAAGTGGGTTCGGGTAGCACTTTTTGGGTCGAGCTTCCTATAGAGGTATATAGCGAGGGGTGCGAGATATTTTCCGATATGCAAAGTATCAAAAACCTAAAGATGGCAATATATAAAAAAGATACATCTAGTCGCTATAAGCTAGACTCTTTTTTAAAATATGCAAATATATTTAATGTCAAGCCAGAGAAGGTAGATGCACTAGATAATACCTACGATATAACCATACTTCTTGAAGATGATATAGATGATGAGATAAAAAATAAAATCATCACTTCAGATAAAAAGTATCTCATCTTAGCTAGTAGGTCTATAAATGAGTATGAAAACTATGCCCATGTCGATACTATACACTTTCCAATCTACTGCTCAAAGATAAAAACAGCCTTTGGAACACTTCTAAATCAAGAGCGAGATGAGTGTAAAGTAAAAGATTGTGTTAGTAAAAAATACAAAGGTCATATACTAATAGTTGAAGATAACGAGGCAAATCAGGAGCTTATAAAAGTTATACTTAGCAAATACGGACTAACTTATGATCTAGCTTCAAATGGGCTTGAGGCGGTTGAGCTTTTTAAAAAATATAGCTATGATCTTGTGCTTATGGATGAGCAGATGCCTATTATGGATGGTAATGAGGCACTAAAGCATATTCAAAAACACGAAACAGAGAGATCACTAAAACATACCCCGATATCGGCTCTAACGGCAAATGTTGTCAAAGGTGTAAAAGAGAGGAGCTTAAAGAGTGGTTTTGATGCTTTTTTAGGCAAACCTATATCGATAAAAGAGCTTGAAGCCCTTTTTAAGAGATACTTAAAAGGGGATACTAAAGGTAAAAAGCACTCTAGTAAAAAGCTAGACACCAACAAAATAGTAGGCTTAGATGCTACTAAACTTATGGATGAATTAGGTTTAGATATGGATGAGCTTCTCATGCTTTTGGAGCTATTTTTAAATAAAATGCAAAAACTTCTAGCTGAACTTGAAGTGGCGGTAGATGCTAATGAATATGAGAAGATAGCCTCTATAGCACACTCTATCAAAGGTTCAAGTGCAAACTTTAGGATAGAGGAGATAAACCAAGAATCAAGCATAATGGAGAAGATGGCAAAGAAAAAAAACCTAGAGTTTGACTATGTTTTATCAAAAGATATTATAAGAAGATTTATAAATAATATATCTATAAATCATAATGTTTAGTCGCTCTTTTTGTCGTTCCAAGCTTCACCACCCGTCATTCCAGACTCGATCTGGAATCCACACCATTCGTCATTGCTGAGTTGTTTTTGTTCCTTTTGTTTTATGTATTTTGATATAATCTCAACATGACACTACAAGAACAAAAAGATAAAGCCGATATTATTGCCAAAGAAGCAGATATAGTACATAAAAAGATGATTCCTCTCTTAGCTACTGCAGCTGGTGCGGGTTCATATTCTATTATTTTTCTTAGAGATGAATTGTATATTTTAGGGATTTTGTTGTTGCTTATTTTTATAGTAATGGCTGTAGGAATAGTTATAAATTATCAAGAATTATCTAGTCTTAAAAATAAAATTAAGGAGTTAAGTTATGGTGAATGAATTAATAGTATCTCTAGTTCCGATTGCTTTAGGTGTGTCTATGATTATTGGATATATAGCTTACAAAAAACACTGGAAGATTGTAGATTTATTTTAAAAAAGAGTGCAAGTTAAAAAGGCATCAAGCACTCTTTTATGAAGCTTTCGTCATTGCTGACTCACCACTTGTCATTCCAGACTTGATCTGGAATCCAAAAAAGAGATCCAAAATCTTGTTCAGGATGACAATAAAATCCTACTTCTCTATATGATAACCAATACCAGAAGAGTTTTTTATTATATCTGTAGGGAGTTTTTTTCTAAGTCTCCAGATAAGTGTTCTTATATTGTTTTCAGATGCTTCATTCTCTTTCCAAACAAAATCAACCGCCTCTTTAAATGATACAATCTCACCAAGTCTAGCTACCAAAAGCTTTAAGATAAATCCCTCTTTTTTGGTTAGAGCAATCCGCTCTTTTTTGTAAAACACTTCATCTTTTATAAGGTCTAAGTGGTAGTGTGTGCCAAATTTTACTATAGGAAAATCTTTATCTTTTTTCTCATTTAAAAGTCTATTTAGACCCTCTATGTTTATTTGTTTGTTTTGTAACTCTTTGTATTTTTTGTTCTCTATATCAAACTTAAATATAGCCATCTGTATGGTAGCATGAAGTGAAGCTGGATCAAATGGTTTTATGATGTAGCCATATGGTTCTGTTTTTATCGCCTCATTTATGATATCATCATCGCTATGAGATGTTAAAAATATAAAAGGCATAGAGGCAAAATCTCTTATGTATTTGGCAAGTTCTATCCCATCTAGCCCCTCTTTTAGCGATATATCGATGATCGCTATATCGGGCCTTTTTGTACCAATCTGCTCTTTGGCATCCTCGATGGAGTCGCTTACCCCAACTATGGTGTAACCTTGTTTTTGAAGGGATAGCTTAAGGTTTAGTGCTGTAACTTCATCATCTTCTATGATTATAATACTACTCAAATTCACAATCTACTCACAAATATAAACTTTAATTATTTTATTATATTATAAAAATCTTAATTTTTACTATAAAATGTGACAAAAATATTATATTTTTATTAAAAAACTATTTTAAGATAGTATGAAGCCTATTTCCAGCCTCGATATTTTTATGAACTTCGCCCCAGTTCTCTTTTTTTATGTTCTCTTTTAGTATATTTAACTCTTTTTCAAAAAGCTCTATAGCCTCTAAAAGGT
>JBAYYR010000134.1:0-3997 GCA_041672945.1 Sulfurimonas sp.
ATGGTAGATATCGACTCATATAAAAGCACAACGGAGCAGATAGATACACTAAAAGATGAGGTGCAAAAGTTTAGCCAAAAACTCCATGAGCAAAGATATGCCATAGTGCTAACTAGAGCCGATGTGTTAGGTGAAGATGAGCTAGATAGTAAAATCAAAGAGTTTTTAGAGTACTTAGGGCTTAGCCTATCGCAAGATAGCTCCATAAAGTATGCTCACTATAAGCAATCATCTTCAGAGAAAGAGTTAGGTTTTGACATAGCTAAACCATACTTTGTTATGGCATTATCCTCAGCAACTCATCTAAATACTAAGCCACTTAAAAACTCACTTTTTGAGCTAGTATCTTCTAGTAAAGCAGATATTTTATGAGTAGAGTAGTCCTTAAAGTAGGGAGTTCTATACTTACACAAAATAGCACTATCGCAAAAGATAGGAT
Organism: Sulfurimonas sp.; assembly: GCA_041672945.1. Taxonomy (GTDB): domain Bacteria; phylum Campylobacterota; class Campylobacteria; order Campylobacterales; family Sulfurimonadaceae; genus JBAYBZ01. Next base: position 440 of record JBAYYR010000134.1, read on the forward strand.
GAAAAACTTAGTAGAGTTTATAGTAAAGCTAAGAGATAAGCATGAGGTTATACTAGTCTCATCTGGTGCTGTTGCGGCGGGTTATACGGCACTAAAACTTGATAAGTCGATTTTGCAAAATAAACAAGCATTAGCCTCTATCGGTCAGCCGATACTTATGGCAAAGTATGCAAAAGAGTTTGCCACTTTTGGTGTTTTAACCGCACAAGTTTTAGTAACAGCGGCAAATTTTTACGATGAAGAGCAGACAAAAAGGGTAAAAGATACCTTTGATACACTCTTAGGTAATGGAGTTTTACCTATAGTAAATGAAAACGATGCAACAGCAACAAAAGAGCTAGTAGTTGGAGATAACGACCAGCTATCTGCTTATGTGACCAACTTTAGTGACTCTGATATACTTATCATACTATCAGATATAGATGGGTACTACGACAAAGATCCACGAAAATATAGCGATGCTAAAGTGCTTAAAAATATAAGCCATATAGATAAAAATGAGCTAGAAAAAGAGGCAGACCCAAACAACAATTTTGCAACAGGTGGAATAGTTACAAAACTAAAAGCGGCAGATTATATACTAAGACACAATAGAAAAATGGTTCTAGCGAGTGGGTTTGATCTTAGCGATATTGAGTCGCTTATGCTAGAGCAAAAACATATCGGCGGGAGTATATTTAGCAGATGAGAGTTTTGTTTATGGGGACACCTGAGTATGCGGGTGAGATACTAAAAGAGCTTTTAGCTCATAAAGATATAGAGGTAGTCGCGGTTTTTACTCAAGAGGATAAAAAAGTTGGTAGAAAACAGCTTTTAACTCCGCCAGTAGTTAAAACCATAGCACTTGAGCATAACTTACCGCTTTATCAACCTAAAAAACTAAGAGATAGTGTAGATGAAGTTTTGTCTATAGAGTGTGATTTTATAGTTGTTGGTGCCTATGGGCAGATACTTCCAAAAGCTATTATAGATTATAGACCTTGCATCAATCTTCATGCTTCTATCTTACCATCATACAGAGGTGCTAGTCCTATACAGAGTTCACTTTTATATGGCGATACAAAAACAGGTGTAACAGCTATGCTTATGGATGAGGGGCTAGATAGTGGCGACATACTGCTTATAGATGAGATAGATATAAAACCAGATGATATGCAAGAGGATCTATTTTATAAACTAAGCGAAGTAGCAGCTAAGCTAACCATCAAAACACTAAGAGGTTTTAGCAAGTTAAAGCCTATAAAGCAAGATTTAGCAAAGGTGACTCACTCTAAAAAGATAACCAAAGAAGATGGACTTATAGAGTTTTATGATGCTAAAGTTATATATAGCAAATATCGTGCATTTACACCATGGCCTGGTACCTACCTTAATAGTGGGCTTAAGCTAAAAGAGTGCAAACTAGCAGATAGCGATTCGCAAAACAGAGTGGGTGAGATACTAGAAGTAACAAAAGAGTATGTAAAAGTGGGGTGTGCCAAAGGCTCTCTTTTTATCTATACTCTTCAGCCAGAGTCAAAAAGTGCCATGAGTGCGGTATCTTACATAAATGGAAAAAGATTAAAAGTTGCAGATATACTATCTTGATGAGGTTGATTCGACTCAGCTTTATCTAAAAGATGCGATTTTTCAAAAAAAACTGATCCCACCTTGTGGGGTTGTTGCCAATATGCAAAGTGCAGGAGTTGGGAGTCGTCAAAATAGTTGGCTAGGTAAAAGAGGCAATCTTTTTTTATCTTTTGCTATAGCTTTGGATGAGCTACCAGATGATCTTAAATTGGAGTCTGCTTCTATATATTTTGCATATATACTAAAAGATACACTAGCAACTTTTGGCTCATCTGTATGGCTAAAATGGCCAAATGATTTTTATATAGCAGATAAAAAGATAGGCGGGATGATAACAAACTTAGTCGGTAGTGTTTTGGTTTGTGGAGTGGGTATAAACACATCTAGTGAAGTTTTGGATTTTGCTAAGTTGGATATATCTTTAGATAGAGAAGCTTTGCTTGATGGCTACTTTGAAAATATAAAAAATCATAACTCATGGAAGCAAGTTTTTAGTAAATATAGGCTAGAATTTTATAAAAATCAAAACTTTTTTACACATAGTGATAGCTTAAAGATATCTTTAGATAATGCTTTTTTAGATGAAGATGGCTCTATAGTAGTAGATGGTAAGAGGATATATAGTTTAAGATGAGTGAAGTTATAGTTATAGCAAATCAAAAAGGTGGTGTTGGCAAAACTACTACTGCGGTAAACCTTGCAGCATCACTTGCGGTTGCCGAAAAAAAAGTGCTTCTTATAGACTCAGACCCTCAGGCAAATGCGACAACTTCACTAGGTTTTCATAGAAATGACTATGAGTTTAATATATACCATGTCCTTATAGGTACAAAAAAACTAAAAGATATCATACTAAAATCAGAACTTCCAACACTCCATCTAGCTCCATCAAATATCGGGTTGGTAGGTATAGAAAAAGAGTACTACGATGCTTCAAACTCTAAAGGTCGTGAGTTGGTTTTAAAAAAAGCTATAAGCGGAGTTTTGAAAGATTATGATTATATTATTATCGATTCACCACCAGCACTAGGACCTATGACCATAAATGCTCTATCGGCTTCAAACTCAGTTATTATCCCGATTCAGTGTGAGTTTTTTGCCCTTGAGGGTTTAGCTCAGCTTTTAAACACTGTAAAGTTGGTTAGAAAATCGATAAATCCAACACTTAAGATAAAAGGTTTTTTACCCACTATGTATAGTATGCAAAATAACCTATCAAAGCAAGTTTTAGCCGATCTAAAGCAACACTTTGAGACAAAACTTTTTAAAGATAGTAGTGGTGAGATTATAGTTGTTCCGCGAAATGTAAAACTAGCAGAATCGCCATCTTTTGGTAAACCTGTAATACTCTATGATGTAAAATCAAGCGGGAGTGAATCTTACCAAAGCTTAGCTCTAGCGATGAGTGAGTCATGAAGAGTCAAAAATTAGGTCGTGGTTTAGATGCACTTTTAGGCGAGATGTCAGATGCTTATGAGAGTGAGATATCGGCTCCAAAAGATAGTGTAGTTGAGCTAAATCTAAAAGATATAAGGCCAAACCCTTATCAACCTAGAAAACACTTCGATGAAGAGGCACTTTTAGAGCTAAGTGAGTCTATAAAAAACGATGGACTTATACAACCTATAGTAGTTAGCGAAGATATAGACGGATATATACTCATAGCGGGTGAGAGAAGGCTTAGAGCTTCAAAACTAGTAAAACTTAAAACTATAAAAGCGATAGTTATAAATAGTGATGAGCATAAGATGAGAGAGTATGCTCTACTTGAAAATATCCAAAGAGAAAATCTTAATTCTATAGAGTTAGCAGAGGCATATGTACAGCTTTTAGAACTCCATTCGCTCACTCAAGAGGCACTTGCCGATAAGATACACAAAAGTAGAACTCACATCACAAACACCATAAGACTTCTACAATTATCTCAAAAAACACAAAAAGCTCTACTACAAAACAAGATAACAGCGGGTCATGCAAAGGTTTTGGTAG
>JBAYYR010000135.1:0-3975 GCA_041672945.1 Sulfurimonas sp.
CATATTTATCAAGATTTACTGCCTCTTTCTTACCATCAACCATATTTTTAGATACAACACTTACCCTAAAAATACTCTCATCATTCTCTTTTAGAGTCGATATATCGTAAAGTTCTAGTTCAAGTGAATTTGCCAAAGCCTCTATATCTTCATAAAGTGACACTGCTACTCCTTTGATGCTATTTTTTTAAATAGCTCTTCTATATCTTGAGTTTTTTTAACACTATCATCAAACAAAAATGTAAATCTAGTAGGTCTAAACCACCCTTGATCAGTAGCACAATAAGACTCTAAAAAAGATTTTGCTTTTGATAAAAGCGATAGGTATTTGTTCTGCTCATCTTGATTAAAATCGCTACAATCAAGATAGACTTTTGCATCACTTTTGCCTCTTGAGCATTTTACATCAAGCACAACTAACTCATGGAGTCTTGAGTCGTTTAGTTGTCCTAGTGCTTCAGGGATAAGCTGAGATAGTATCGACTCAACCCGTTTAAGTTTTATAGCGCTATCTTTCAAAGTGTTACTTTTTGTTCTATCTTTTTAAATGTTTCGATAACATCGCCAACTACAACATCATCGTAACCTTTTATCATAACACCACACTCAAAACCGTTTCCAACTTCATTTACATCATCTTTAAATCGTTTAAGTGATGTTAATTCACCCTCATGAACAACTACACCATTTCGTATAACACGAACAAGTCCGCCGCGGATAAGTTTGCCATCTACCACTAAACAACCCGCAACCATACCTTTTGGTGATTTAAACACATCTCTAACATCGGCTTGACCAGTGTTCTCCTCAGTAAATTTAGGTGCCATCATACCAGTTAGCATCATAGTCATATCGTCTATTAGTTGGTAGATGATAGAGTATGTTCTTATATCAACATTTTTCTGTTTAGCTAAAGCTCTTACACTACCTGTTGGGCGAACATTAAACCCAACAAGGACACAGTTTTCACTACCTGCAACTAGCTCAACATCATTTTCAGTTATACCACCTACTCCGCTTGAGATGATATTTATCTTAACTTCATCATTTCTAAGTTCACTTAAAGAGTCTCTTATCGCCTCTAGTGTTCCATGAACATCGGCTTTTAGTACTATTTTTAGTGCTTTTAGCCTACCCTCTGCTATCATAGTTGTCATATCATCAAGGGTCGATTTTGTACTATGAGAAAGCTCTTTATGGCGATCGTACTCATGTCTTTTTTGTGCATAAGCTCTCGCCTCTTTATCGCTACTCATAGCAACCATAATCTCGCCAGAAGCGGGAACTTCATTTAACCCAACAACTACGGCAGTATGGCTTGGTCCTATACTTTTTATCTGCTTTTGATTCTCATCCATAAGTGCTTTCACACGACCAAATGAGCTTCCACAAACTACATAATCACCGATTTTTAGAGTACCATTTTGAACTATAACAGTAGCAACAGCCCCACGACCTTTTTCAAGCGAACTCTCAACAACTGTAGCTTTTGCCATAGCTTTAGGATCTGCTTTTAGCTCCATAACCTCTGCGGTTAGTAAGATATTTTCTAGTAGCTCATCTATACCCATACCAGTTTTTGAAGATATACCTATAAACTCGATATCTCCGCCCCAATCGACTGGATTTAGCCCATGCTCAGCCATACCTGCTTTTAACATATCTGGATTTGCACTCTCTTTATCCATCTTTGTCATAGCTACTATTATAGGTGCTTTTGACTCTTTTGCCATATTTATAACCTCTATGGTTTGAGCCTTTACACCATCATCTGCTGCAACTACTATGATGATAATATCTGTAACATCGGTTCCACGTTGTCTCATAGATGCAAAAGCAGCGTGACCCGGAGTATCTAAAAATGTTATAGCTTTACCATTTTGCTCAATTGTATAAGCCCCTATATGCTGGGTTATACCACCCGCTTCACCTTGAGCTATCTTGGCACTTCTTATAGCATCTAAGAGTGAAGTTTTACCATGATCGACATGCCCCATTATGGTTATAACAGGAGGTCTTTGCACTAAGTTTGACTCATCTATATCAGCCTCGGCAACCTCTACATAGTCAAACTCATCTTTAGGGTCAACTATATCTACCTCTATGCCAAAGTCCTCAGATAGTATGCTTATCTCATCGTTGTTTAAGAAGTCGTTTTTCATCTTCATAACACCAAAGCTAAAAAGCACTTTTATAACTTCACCTAAAGGTTTTTTGATCTTATCTGCAAACTCATAAACCCTAATATCCTCAGGTATCTCTACATGAGTTACTATCTCCTCTTCTTGCTTCTCTCTTTTGTACTTTTTAGCTTTTACTTTTGCAACTGTTTTTACAGTTTTGTTTTTCTTGCCTGCATTTCTACCTACAGGTTGAGCAGGTCTTGCTCTTCTTGGCTCATCTTCTATAAAATCTTTTGTATCGATTTGGTTTAGGTCTAAAAGTACAACTTGCTCACCATCCATATCCATAGATAGCTCAGCCATAGACTCACCAAATATATCTATTTTAGTACCTTGTTCACTCTTTTTAGTTGGTTGAGATTGTGTTTTTGGTTTTTTCTTTTTAGATAGCTCTTCTAGTGCTTCAACACTCAGTTTTCCATAAGTAGATGCACTCTTAGTTTGTACAACTTGCTCTTGTACCTTAACATCATCTTCTCGTGGATGCTTCTTTTTTACTATTCTAAGCCCTGAAGGTCTTGGTGCTACCGCTACAGGTTTAGCATCTTCTTTTACTTCAACTTCTGCTTTAGCTTTAACATCTTCTTTTAAAGGCTCTTTTTTTGGCTCATCTTGTTTTTTTATCTCTTTTTTAGGTGGCTCATCTTTTTTTGGTTCATCTTTTTTTACTTGAGTCTTTTTTGGAGTAGGAGCAACTACTTCTGGAGCATCTGCATTCATAACAAAATCCATTAGCCCTTCAGCTTCACTCATACTAACCGAGCTTGAAACTGCTTTAACTTTTAAGCCCATCTCTTGAGCTTTTAGCAGGGTCTCTTTAGCTGTTATCCCTAACTCTTTTGCTACCTCACTTATTCTAACCTTATCGCTCATCAATAGCAATCTCCTTTAAACTATTTATGTATTTATCTTTTTGTGAACTTCTACACTCTCTTAGAAGTGATTTTATAACCTTTTTTTCATCGGCTATACACTCACGACATAGATAAAAACTTCTACCGCTTCCATCAAATCTCTTAAGCTCAAAATCGATACACTGAAGCCTAAGCAGACTATTTTGCATAAATCTAACTCTACAAGAGATGCACATTCTTATGGGATAGCGAAAAATTGATGGCATTATATCTAAAAGTTCCTTGAATTTATCTAGTTACTACTAAGCCATCGTTGTCAAAATCTAGTATTTTAACCATATAAGAGGGAAATTTAGCAGAAAATTTTTCACTTAGATTTTGTGCATCTTCATCATAAACCATTGAAAAAAATGTCGAACCACTTCCAGAGAGTGTACTCATAAGTGCATCATTTTCAAATGCTATCTTTTGTATAGCAAAAAGCTCAGGTAGCATCTTCATCCTAATCTTTTGATGGAACCTATCTTGAGTGGCAACTTTTAGTGCCTCCCAGTCTTCATTGAAAAAAGCTCCCACCGTAAAAGCGGCATGACTTAGGTTAAAAACTGCATTCTCTTTTGAGTAAGATTTTGGCAAAAGTGTTCTTGATTTGTTTGTACTTATAGGTTTATCGGGTATAACTACGACTGCTTTTATATATGATGGGAGATGTTTTTTTTGAAAAAATACCTTTGATTTTTCTAAAACTGCAACATTAAATCCACCCATAACCGCAGGTGTTATGTTATCTGGATGTGGCTCATAAACAAGAGCATGGTTTAGTATCCGTTTTTTAGAGACTCTAACTCCTGCTGCTTCATGAGCTGAGGCTATAGCACTAACTATAACCGCAGATGAGCTTCCTAACCCTCTTGATATGGGGATCTGGTTGTAAAAAC
>JBAYYR010000136.1:0-3919 GCA_041672945.1 Sulfurimonas sp.
TTACGACACCACTCTTTACTACTATATCTACACCTGCTCTAGCTGATATAACATCGGCATTGTCCTTTAGTATCGATACAACACTACTTCCAACCGTTCCAACCCCAATGATACCAACTTTTAACATTACTTTGACTCACTCTCTATTTTTTTTAAAAACTCTTTTATACTTCTAGCTGCTTGACGGATACGATTATCGTTTTCTATCAAAGCTATCCTTACATAATTATCCCCATTTGGTCCAAATCCTATACCAGGTGCAACCGCTACTCCCGCTTCAACTAAAAGTCTTTTTGAGAACTCTAGCGATTTTAGATGAGCTGCACATTTAGGGATTTTTGCCCAAACAAACATACTTGCTTGATTTTTTCTTATCTCCCATCCAGCCTTAGAAAAAGCATCTAAAAGCACCTCTTGACGGTGGTTATACTTAGCAGTTATCTCCTCAACACAACTCTGATCACCATTTAGCGCCACTGTGGCCGCAACTTGTATTGGGGTAAACATACCATAATCAAGCCACGATTTTATCTTTTGTAAAGCACCTATTAGTTTTTTATTGCCGACAAAAAAACCAACTCTCCACCCTGCCATATTGTAACTTTTAGATAGTGTAAAACTCTCGACTGCTACATCTTTAGCACCCTCTACACTCATGATAGAGGGGGTTTTGTAGCCATCAAATGTTATATCACCATATGCTATATCACTTATGATATAAAATCTTCTCTCTTTTGCCATCGCAACAAGTCTTACATAAAACTCCTGAGTTACAGTCGCTGTTGTTGGGTTATGTGGGAAGTTTACTAGCACATATTTTGGTTGCGGTGAGTTCTCTTTTAAGGCACGATCGAGATCTTTAAAAAACTGATCCTCATCTATCTTATAATCCTCATCAAACTCTATGCCAAACTTAACGACATTTCCACCCGCTAGTATAAATGAGTACTCGTGGATAGGGTAAGTTGGATCGGGAACTATCGCCACATCACCAGGGTTTGTGATGGCATAAGCTAAGTGAGCATAACCCTCTTTAGAACCCATAGTCGCTACACACTCACTCTCTGGATCAAGATCACAGTTGTATCTTCTTTTATACCAGTTTGCTATGGCTACTAGAAGATTTGGGATACCTTTTGAGACAGAGTAGCCGTGAGTTTTTGTCTTTTGTGCCGACTCAACTAACTTTGCTCTTATGTGTTCTGGTGTATCGCCATCGGGATTTCCCATAGAAAAATCTATAACATCAGCACCTTTTCTTCTTTGCTCCATCTTAAGCTCATTTACCTCAGCAAATACATACTTTGGAAGCCTTTTTATCCTATCAAACTCTATCTCATCAAACATCGATTTACCCCGATTAAAAAATTGTCGTATTTTATCAAAAAATTATCTAACCATTCTAAGAAGTAGCCCATCTTTTATATTTTTTAGACTATAAGCATCAGATATCTTAATATAAGCTACATTTGGCTCTATCTCTAAAACTAAAGAGTTGCTCTTATTAGACTCTTTTTCTACCCTTATAAGGTTTAAGCTATCATCGTAGTATGCTACATATGGGTACCAGCTATTTTGTGTGCTACTATTTATACTAACTCTACTAAGCCCTTTAACTCTAAACCATTGTGGTTGCACAGATGCCCTTAGCCTATACTCATTTAAAGCAGCCAAATCAAGCACATCAAGCATAGCACTTTGCATATCTATAACATATCTCCATGAAGTATCGCTAAGTCTTATAACATCAGCTATAGTTGAGTTGCTTTTTAAAAGCTCATCGTTTAAAACAACAGGGTCGCTTATGTACTCACTAACTAAAGATATGCTCCATAAAAAATGCTCTCCATCAAACGAACTCTCTTTTGTTATATACTTATAATAGCCCATATTGGCGAGTGCATCGCTCATCACTTTTATAAAAAAGTTTGGGTTTGAGCTTGTTTCAAAAGATAAATCTATCTCTTTAGGTGAGCTAAAAAATAGTTTAAATAGCCCATTTTCTTTTAAAACTTGTATGATTTTTATACTATTAGCACTCCCATCAGCTTGGATAAAACTGTTTTTAGGGGTAACTATAGCATTTATAAATGCTCTGTTTTTAGAGTAAGTTTGCTCATTTAAAAGGTTTTTTATCTTATCTTCAACAACATCGGCTTGTAGTGTAACTAAAGCTAAAAATATAAAAAAAACTAATCTTCCTACCACTCTTTACCACCATTTAACTCCACAAACTCACTATGAGTTATCTCTTTTATAACACCATCTTTATATAAAAGTCTCATATCGCCTTTGTGTTTAAACTCCATAGCCTCATCGTCTAGCTTTATGCTTAGATTTGCATGACCTAAAAGTAAAAGCCAATCTTTTTTCCCATCTATACTTATAGGCTCATCTGTAGTTGCTTGGTATTTTTTATGAGTCTGTATATCTATATAACCTACCCAAACTTTACTTTTTGGTACTACTACTAGCTCATTTGGAGATGTTTTTTCCTCCTCAACACTCTTCTGCTCTATAGCCTCTTGCTCTTTAGGCTCATCTAGCTCTAGCAAACTATCATCTTGAGTCTCACTTAGGTTATCTTCTTCTAAAACTCTATCTTGTGCTATATCTTGAACTAACTCATCCTCTTTGGGTGTCTCTTGCTTCTCTACTAAAGTAGACTCATCTTGAAGAGCTACACTTGCTGCACTCTCTTGCGGTTGCTTATCTATATAAAACTTTGCTCCAGCAAACAAAACTATAACCAAAAGGATAAAATAGATAACTTTAGGGTTTGTCTTTTTTGATGCAACATTTATGGTTCTTAGCTCATTTAACTCTTTTAGCGAAGTTGGTTCTAGCGAATCGTAGTAGACTTTTGCCCTTGCTTTTATATCTTCGAGGTCTAACTTAAACTCCCTTTGGAGTATCGATAAAAAGCCATAGCATTGTGTTTTGCTCATAGATGAGTAGTTCTCATCTAGCAAATCTTTTATATACTTTATAGCTATGTGACTCTTCTCATGAAGCCTTTGTTCGCCTATACCTTTTAGTATCTCTAAGCTATTCATCTACCATCCTATCTATTAATATCGCAGCTGCTACCCCAACATTTAGTGAGTCAAAATCGTGCCTCATCTTTATGCTAAGTAGCTCATCTAGTTTTGATGAGACTTTTTGAGTTAGCCCCTCACCCTCACTACCTAAAACTAGTAACTTTTTTTTAGCAAAACTAGCTTTTTTAACATCAACTCCATCCATACTAGCACCATAGAGTCTAAATCCGCTAGTCTTAAAGTCATTTAAAACATCGTGTATATTTCTCTCTAGTGCAAATGGCATATCAAAAATAGCCCCTGTGCTAGTTCTAGCTATCGCCTCAAAAGGTAGAGTTTTAACCCCACTCACAACGATAGCATCAACACCCAAAGCATAAGCACTTCTAACTATAGAGCCTATGTTGCCCACATCGCTGAGTGAGCTTAAGAGCAAAACAAAGTCATAGTTTAAAAACTCTCTATAATCTTGAGTTTTAAACTCCTCCATCTCAGCTAAAAAACCTTGATGGTTGCCATTTTTACACATAACACCAGCCGCATTAGGCGGTATTCGCTTCACCTCTACACCAAAGCTTAAGAGATGGTTGTACTCTTTTTTATCAAGCTCTTTGGCTAGATAGAGTTTTTTTATCTTTTTTGGGTGGTTTTTAAGCACATAATATACTGGTTGTTTTGCATAAATTATCATAGGTTATTTTATCAAAATCTTCTTAAATCAACGAACTATATATCGATTTTGGATTCTCTCCTGTTATTTTTGCGATAAGTTTTGCCTTTTGTTTTGTAGATATATCTAGTGCCATTATATCCTCAACATCTATCGCTGAGTTTAGCTTTGAGCTACCTGCACTAAGGACTACTACAAACTCACCTTT
>JBAYYR010000137.1:0-3875 GCA_041672945.1 Sulfurimonas sp.
AACACCAAAAAGGTTTCTAAAAAAGACAACTTCAAGTGAACTCATATGCTGCGATGCTAGTTTTGCAAAAGCTCCCATAAAGGCAAATAAAAGCGATGCTATAAGCATATACTTTATCCCATTATCTAAGCTTTTAAAAAAATTACTCAAGAGCTAACCCCATGTGATATAATTTGATTATGAGAATCAAAAAAATATTTAATTTTATACTAGAACTTCAAAACAGATATATACCTGCTCTTTTGTTTATAGCTCTATTTTCTGCATTTTCATATATAAATATGATATATGCGATAAACTCTTTGCAAAAAGATGGAGAGATTATAAACAGAAGTGGCATACAAAGGATGTTATCACAAAATCTTGTATTAAAATCGCTTAATTATCTAACAGATCAATCTACTCAAAATCAGATATTACTACAAAATAATATAGATTATTTTTTAAAATCCCACAACGAACTTATGAAAATAGAGCAAAATAATGCCATAAAAAAAATTTACTATCAAGATGGGCTTTTAGAGATGCTAGATGAGTTAGCGGGTGAGCTTAAGTTATTTAGTACTACTCCTAGTTATGAGCTTTTGTTAAGCATATCGGCTAAATCTCAAAGTGCATTGCCGCTACTATCAGATGTTGTTAAAGAGTATGAGCTAGAGAATCTCTCAAAGGTAAACAAACTCAAACAAAGGCAACTTAGTATATTTGCTATTACAGTTATTTTGCTTGTTTTGATGTTAGCGTTTATATTTTATCCAGCAGGTACAAAGATAAAAAATAACCAAGATGAGCTAGAGAAAAAAGTAAAAGATGAGGTTGAAAAAAATAGAGTAAAAGACGCCAAACTAGCCCAACAAGCAAGATCTGCTCAGATGGGTGAGATGATCGATATGATAGCTCATCAGTGGAGACAGCCACTAAACTCTATCTCACTTATAAACTCAAAGTTAGAGTTAGGGGCGATGATGGGAGATGGATTAAAAGATATCGAGCAACACACAAAATATATAGCGACTCTTATAGGGTATCTAAACCATACTATAGATGATTTTAGAAACTTCTACAGGGCTGAAAAACAAAAAAGTCTTATAGAGTGTGACAAAATAATCGATAGTGTTTTTGTTCTAATCCATCCACTTTTACAAAAACACAATATAGCTTTTCACAAAGAGATTTTGTGTGAAAAAAAAGTATATACATATAAAAATGAGCTAAAGCAAGTACTTTTAACTATAGTTGCAAATGCTATCTATGCACTAGATAAAAATGGAGTCAAAAACCCCTTTATAAAGGTTAAGTGCTTTAGTGAAGATGAGCATCTAAATATAACTATAAGTGATAATGGTGGCGGTATAGATGAGCAGATAATCTCTAAGATATTTGATGCAAATTTTACAACAAAAGGTAGCGAGGGTAGTGGAGTTGGACTCTACCTTAGTAGAACCATAATCGAGGATCATTGTGATGGTAAGATAACAGTCTCTAATAGTGATGAGGGGGCGGTTTTTAACATTAGGATAAAATTAGGCTAAAAATGGTAAAATTGAGTCTTAAATCGATTTTAGGAAATTGAAAATGGTATATAAAAAGATTATTGCACCGATAGGTTTGCTTTTGCTATTAGGTTTAGCAGGTTGTTCAGATAAGTCAGCTCTATATGAAAATCAAGATATAGGCAAAGGTATAGAGGAGTGTGTTCAAGATGGTGTGGCGGCTCCTAAGTGGACTTGCTTATCTGAAATAGATGGGTTTTATAGCACTGTAGGTATAGCACAAAAAAGTAGTGCAGGTTTGGCATATATGCGAAAAGTGGCACTTGCAAATGGTAGAAGCGAACTAGCTCATCAGATACAAACATTAGTAAAAGATAAAATAACCATCTATGCAGGAACTACGGGTAATGGTGCAAATGAAACGGTGGATAGTGCAACCGAGACGATAACAAAGCAGGTTGCAAATGTTGATCTGAGTAACTCTAAAGCGATAGATGTTTGGACTAGTCCATCGGGGGATTTGTATATGTTAGTTACAACTCCTAAAGATGGGACAAATGAGCAGATAAGAAAAAATCTACAAACAAGCTATAACAATCAAGATGCCCTTTGGCAACAGTTTAAAAGTAAAAATGCACTAGAAGATTTAGAAAAAGAGTTTCAATAATCTATGTACAAAAGGGTTCTATTACTCACCGCTTTAGCACTTTTTAGCTTTAGCGGTTGTACACAAAAAGGGGGTGTTTCATACAAAAAATATAGCGATATAGATAAACCTATAGTGATTCAAAAAGAACAAAAAGTAGCAGAATCGACTCAAGTAGAGATCTTAACTAAAGAGCAAAAAGCGCCAAACAAAGAGGTTTTAGCAGATAAAAAACTAGAGCTAGATTATGAGCTAATCTATCGAGAAAATATAGTCCAAAGTGCTTTAGAGTATTTGGGAAAAAAGAGCGGTGGAGATTGTTCTGGCTTTATAGATATGATAAATATTCAAAATTTTGAGCCTTACTATATGGGTAGTGAGCTAAATAAATTTTACACAAACTCCTATAGATCAAAAGCTATGTATAACCTTTTAAAAAGTGAAGATAGACTAGTGGGTATAGATGAGCTAAAAATCGGTGATTTGGTATTTTTTGAAGATACCTTAGCTGGAGTAAAACGAAAAGTAGGAGCTTCTAACATAACACATGTTGGACTTGTTGTTAAGATAGATGATGATGCGACTATACATTTTATACACCATGCTAGTGGCAAAAATAAGATAGATCAACTAAATATGAACTACCAAAACAAAGAAGTTGTATCGGGTAAAGTGGTAAACTCATATATAAAGCGATGCCCAAAAAAAGGCTCAAAAACAGAGTGTCTAAGTTCAAATTTGTTTAGTGCTTTTGCTACTCCAACTTTTGATACGATAAGATTAACTCAAAACTAAATAGGTTATAAATAGATGAAAAAAATAGCAATAATAGGTCGTCCAAATGTCGGTAAAAGCTCACTCTTTAATAGATTTGTAAAACAAAGAGACGCTATCACTTCTGATGTAGCAGGAACCACTAGAGATATAAAGAAAAAAGAGGTTGTTTTTATAGATAAAAAAGCGATACTCTTAGATACAGGCGGTCTTGATAGCGGAAATGAACTTTTTGATAGGATAAGAGAGAAGTCGATAGAGGCTGCAAATGAGGCTGATATTATACTCTTTATGGTCGATGGTAAAACCCTACCTGAAGACGGTGATAGGAAGTTTTTTTATGAGCTAGAGTCGATGGGCAAAGAGGTTGCTCTAGTAGTAAATAAAATAGACAACGACAAACTAAAAGAGAAACTTTGGGATTTTTATGAGTTTGGAACCGATGCTATATTTGGCATATCGGTCTCTCACAACAGAAGCATAAACCCACTTATCGAGTGGATATACTCACACCTTCCAGATAGCGATAAGATAAAAGATGAAGAGGATGAGCCTGTTATAGATGATATAGAGGATGAGTTGTTTGGCGAGGTGAGTGAGTATTTTGAGTACGATGAAGAAGAGGTTAGTGAAGATAGTATATATGGTTTAAATGATGAGATAAAAGAGTCAGATGACTCAGATGAGATAAAAATCTCTATCATTGGTAGAACAAATGTCGGTAAAAGCTCACTTTTAAATGCTTTGCTTAAAGAGGATAGAAGTGTTGTAAGTAGCATTAGCGGAACAACGATAGACCCCATAGATGAGACGATAGAGTATAGTGGCAAAAAGATAACTTTTGTCGATACTGCAGGACTTAGAAGAAGAGGGAAGATAGTTGGGATCGAAAAGTATGCACTAGAGCGAACAAAAGCGATGCTAAATAACTCAAATATGGCGCTTTTAGTCCTTGATGCCTC
>JBAYYR010000138.1:0-3854 GCA_041672945.1 Sulfurimonas sp.
GCTCTGATAGGGTATAAAAACGGTACTTTTGGTGGAGATAAAAAAGATCTTATGAGGGCTCAGGTTCAAAAATATAGCGATGAAGAGCTTGTAGAGTTTGCAAACACTATAGGGATTTAGGGTTTTATGGATTCCAGATCAGGTCTGGAATGACTGATGGTGAGTTTAGAGTGACTTATGTTATCTAAAAACCACTCTATCCACAGGTGGCTTATAGGTAGGATCAGCCCCCTCGATAGTCCAGAGTTTTTTACCCAAATAACTAATAGCCCCGTACATATCTTCACCTATATGCTCCCAAAAATCAAGCGAAGCAAACTCACCTCTAAGCAGCTCAAGCTCATCTTCAAAGCTTAGTTTTTCTTTTAACTCTTTAAATGCCACAGCTCTGTTTGTCTCCAAACAAGCTAGTGTCCAGAGTGCTATAAACTCCTCTGAGTAGTTGTTTAGCACATTTAAGGCATACTCCTCAAAGTAGCTATATCCACTTGCTTCAAAGTGGTTTATTACCATATCTAGAGTTGTTTTTAGGTGTGGAAAAGGTACCATTGAAAATAGCATTCTAGATGTACTCTCACCAGTTGTGTGGATAGCTCCTAGAAATATTCTAGCTCCACCATCAACATCTCCAAAGTTGTTTGTCTTAAGTCCAATAAGACCTATATCGGTATGACGATGTCGCCCGCAACCTTTAGCACAACCACTAAAGCCTACTTGTATGGTGTGTTGTTTTATCCTATCTAGTGGGATGTATTTTGTATCTTCTTTAATGCTCCAAACCGCATAAGGGCAAAGGTTTCCAGCACATGCTACTACAGTCTGACTTGTTGCCACGCCACCAAGGGGTGCTATCATCTCTTTTAAGCCTATTAGGTAGATTTTTTGATCCATACCTATGCGGATAGAGAGATTTTGCTCCTTAACAACCTTAGCGATCCCCCTCATCTCATCTGCACCTAGTTTTGAAAAAGCAGTCTCGTAGCAGTATGCATAAGTGCCATCTTTTAGTTTGTGAAACTGCTCAAATTTAGCTCTTTGTAGCACTAGTTCCCCGCGACTTTGCCACTCTTTTTTATACTCGTTTTTTATAAGATTTTTTAGCCCATCTATCCCTATATCTTCTATAAGATGAAAAACTCTAGTTCTTGATCTTGAAAATCTTGAACCATGCTCATGAAAAGCCTCTGCAAAAGCGATAAAAAAATCGACCACATCTTCTCTTTTTAAAAAGATATCTGCTTCGGTTGGAACCTCTATATTTTTACCGCCCATATAGACATTAAAACCATAAATATCATCTTTTTTTGCTAGTGCAAAGTAGATATCATTTGCATATAGAGAAGTTACATTTACACTATTTCCAGATATCGCAACACCCAGTCTTCTAGGTAGAAGCCCTACATATTTTGGATTTTGTAGTATAAACTCTTGCATCTGCATAACAAGAGAGTAGGTCTCTAAAACTGCATATTCACCGATATCATCAAATATATCACAAACAATATTTCTAACATTATCGCCAAAACTCTGCCAAGTGCTTAAGCCTGTCGCATTTACTGCTTTATGGATCTCTAAGATATTATCTGCGGTGATATCGTGAAGCTGAAGTCCTCCACGAGCAGTTATTATAATGGTTAGATCATACTTCTCAACCACCTCTGCAACTGCTAAAAAATGCTCAGTTTTTATCTGTCCACCAGGGATGCGGATACGAATAGTAAACTCATCTTCTAAAAAGTCTGTTGTAAATATCCCAAAATCTTGAAGGTAAAACCTATCACCCTCACCTAGGTTTGTAAAGTCAAGATTTTCAAAATCTTTATAATAATCAATTGGTCTTAGTTGAGCTTTGTATCGCTCACGTTTATTTAGTTTATTTTCCATAGGGCTTATTGTAGCAAAATATTTTACTAAAGCACTTATCTTATAATAATATTTATATCTTTTTTTAATAAATCAAAATCAAAACTCTTTTTAGCTTCAGATATACCACCTATATTTTTGCCTGTATCGCAGAAGTTTTGGATATAGTAACTGTTTTTATAGCCTCTAGTTTTTAGCTCATCTATGATTGAGTTTATATCTTGCTCATCTAGCAAATCTGCATGAAGAGTTGTTCTAGCTTCAAAATCAAAACCACTTTTTATAAGAAAATCTAGAGATTTGATAAAATCATCGTATTTATTTGAGTGGGTTATGGCTTGAAATTTATCTTTTGGGGCTTTAAAATCTAGTGCTATAAAATCGAGTAGATTTTGCTCTATAAGCTCTTGAAGTAGGGTGGGATTTGTTCCGTTTGTATCTAGTTTTATCTTAAAACCTAGCTCTTTTATAGCCTTTGCAAAAGGTAGTAGTTCGCTCATAGTAGCCTCTCCGCCACTAAGTACAACAGCCTCTAGGAGTCCTTTTCGTTTTTTTAAAAACTCAAGTACATCATTTGGGCTAAACTTACCATTTTTTGCAAAAACTATATCTTTGTTGTAGCAATAATCACACCGCATATTGCACCCACTAAACCACACAATGCACGATAGATGCTCTGGGTAGTCTAGGTGGGAAAAAGGGGTTAAGTCGTAAATCGACTTAACACTCAGTGAATTGTTTTCTTTGTTTATGTTCACCAGTTTTGCCTATATTAAAGCTCTCTACAGGTCTATGATAACCCATAACTCTAGTATAAACTATACACTTTACTCTTCTCTCTTGTAGCATCGCTAAAGCTTCATTTTTACTCATCATTCACCTCCTTTGTAAGATTAACCTGCATTTATCTCAAGCAGTAGCTCTTCATCACACTTTGGACAGAACTCATGCTCACCTGCGATATAGCCATGTTTTGGACATACAGAAAATAGTGGTGTCACTGTTATGTATGGTAGTCTAAAGTTTGTTATGACATTTTTTACAAATTTTCTACAAGCTTCAGTTGAGCTAACTTGCTCTTGCATATATAGATGAAGCACTGTTCCACCTGTGTATTTGCACTGCAAATCATCTTGAAGCTCAAGGGCTTTAAAAGGGTCATTTGTCAAATCAACAGGGATTTGCGAAGAGTTTGTATAGTAGATATTTTCACCAAAACCAGCTTGGATTATACTATCGCCGTATCTTTTTTTATCCTCTTTAGCAAATCTATATGTTGTACCCTCAGCAGGAGTCGCCTCTAAGTTGTAAAGGTTGCCTGTCTCTTCTTGAAACTCCACCATTCTACCTCTTATGTAGTCTAGCAGTTCTATAGCAAAAGCCTCACCTTTAGCATCTGAAACATCAAAACTATCACTCGTAAAGTTTCTTATCATCTCATTTATACCATTTACCCCTATGGTTGAGAAGTGGTTGTTAAACCCTGGTAGGTATCTTTTAGTGTATGGATATAGACCTCTATCGTACATCTTTTGTATAAATACCCTTTTTTTCTCAAGTGTCGATTTAGCTAACTCCATAAGCTCATCTAGTCTATGGTATAGCCCCTCTTTATCACCTTTGTATAAAAAGCCAAGCCTTGCCATATTTATAGTTACAACACCTATACTACCCGTCATTTCAGCACTTCCAAAAAGACCTCCACCCCTTTTTAAAAGCTCTCTAAGGTCTAGTTGAAGCCTACAACACATACTTCTTACATGCCCTGGTTTATACGCTTCATCATTTGGCACAAGGTTGCCACTCTCATCTCTTTTATATTGACTACCTATAAAGTTTTGAAAGTAACTTGAACCCATTTTTGCTGTATTTTCAAAGAGTATATCTGTGTTTTCACCATACCAGTCAAACTCCTCTGTGATATTTACAGTTGGGATAGGAAATGTAAAAGGTTGCCCACTCATATCGCCCTCAGTCATAATCTCGTAGTA
>JBAYYR010000139.1:0-3824 GCA_041672945.1 Sulfurimonas sp.
AATGTTGCCATCCCTGCTGTACCAGCTACTATTCCCATTCCAGGGCCAATAGCAGCAGCAGCCCAAGGAGCAACAAACATAACTGCTACAGCTAACGCAAGAAAAGCTATAGCCCTAAACATATTATTTCCACCACCACCTTGAATAGTGGGGTAGAAAACAATATAATCTCCATGTCTCAAGAACACTTTATCAAAATCATGTTCCTGTATCATTTTACCATTGATAGAAACTATAACAGGTAAACCAATAGGAAAGTATTTATTCTTAATAGTTAAAATACTTTCACCAAAATAATCTATAACCTTAGATTCTCTATCAATTCTAGGGTTAAGAGGGTTCTTAACTCTAACTAAAGTTATAGCTTCTTCTGGTTTTATTATCTTGTTTTCTACTGGAACTAAACTTCCCATCTGTAGTATCCTACCAATAATTTTGACCAAATTCTACTACTTAGTTTCTCAACAGCAACATTCCTATTCTCTAAAATATGAATGAATCTCTGCTTATCTGGCAAAACTGTTCCCATATGAAACTCAAAAGGAGTAAACTTAAAAAGCACAATGCATCCAGCTTCTGGTTCATCAAGTTTTACACATCTGTTTAATTCACTATTTACTAACTGGAAAATCAAACTCTTATCATCTGGGGTAGCATATTCTGGCAGATTCTTGCCCATTCTATTGTGCAAAATTTGCACTAACCCATAACAATCTACACCTTTGTTGTCTCTACCGCCTTTTATATACTTTACACCAAGTAAATCACTATAACTAAACAACTTTCATACCCCCACTTGATAATCCAGGATGACCACCAAAATTATCTGACATGTTTAAGTCTCTACAATTCTTTAATGAACGCTTACAGTCATTCATAACCCAAGTTACTGTAACACTTCCTTCTGAAACAGTACCACCTAATCTTGTAGGCCATGTAGGTTCTGTAGAACCAGAAATACCATCAGTAGTAGCTCTATAGTTATGAGTAGTAACAGTAACTGTAATAGGATGTACTATATCTCCTTCATAATAAGTATGTAATGCTGTCCAAGTTTGTAAAGTAGATTCTACCCACTGAACAGGTCCAGTTGTTTCTGCAAATAAAGTAGCAGTAACAGTAGACCAGCTTGGTTCAGTGTAAGAACTTTTACCAGCATTAGTACATCTATAAGTATGCCCATTGTTAGTAATAGGGTAAATTAAATCTCCAGGCCAATATTGATGGTTAGCTGTCCAAGTACCAACTGCATCAAATGTATAGTTACATTCTCTTTCACCAAACTTCCAATTACAGTGGTTAGAAATATACCTATATAAAGGAAATCTTCTATTGAGTGGGTTTGGAGCACCTAAAGTAAATGTAACCCAAGTAGCATCAGCAACACAACCAAGAACTTCATAGGTAAATGCTATTGCCTGTGTCCAAATACTTGATTCTCCAGTTTCACTTTCAGCGAATACAAATCCACCACCATCGGCAAAATCAAATCCACCACTGTCTGTAAAATCAAAATCTCCGGTAATGGTAGACAGTAAAGAAACTATTCTTAAGGTTATACTATTACCAACTAAACCATCATAATCTTCAAGGTAAGACTGTAAAGTTCTATTTGGATTACCAACTCTAATAGTTAAAGTAGGTATCTCACCTTGAGAAACTTGATTTCTTTCATCCACTTCAAATGGAAATGCCTGATAAGTAGTAGAACCGAAAGTAATGTCTTCAGTATTCCTAACTAAATAGATAGTCTCAGTATCAGTAAGTTCTACTTCAAGTAAAATAAGCCAAGGTTGTTCACCAGCTAACTTATTCTTCTCTAATATAAGATTACTATCTAATACTTCCAAACTATACCTCTTTTAAAGTAAAATCACATTCCCAGTAACCGTTAATAATGTAACTGAATTTCGGTATCTCGCCAAATCTAACAGTAACAGTAGTTAAACTCTGTGGATTAACCCATGTAAAAGTATAAGCCCCTTCTCTAACTGAAGTAATAAAAGTATCTAATGTGTCTTTATCGGTAGTAGGCATATAGATATATTTCACTCCATAAGTCTTTCTGCCTCTACGTGAGAACTTGGGTCTGGTATGAACATACCCAGCTTCAAAAGGAGTGGAGATAGTTCCGTCTTCTCTGGTCTCATCCAGCGGGTATGTTGGAGCCATCACAAGGGATGGGAACGAATAGCTACTCATTATCTTACCCCCTTAATCGCATGGCGCAGAGGCCCGTATCCTGAAAGTTCTTCAAGTATAACACCAACCACATATTTCTTCCCATCAAATTTAGCTTCAGATTGTTTTGCATTAACAGGTGTTTTGGTATTATTAGTAACATTAACTAAAACATTAACATTATTACCTAATTGACCATTAGGAACTATGTTACCGTTTGAATTTGGTATAAATAGTTCTGGACCCTGTTCTCCAACAAGATATGCCCTATTTAAGGAAACTGGACCACCTGAAGCTCTATATCCTCCAGGCATTAAATTTTGTAAGCCAGCAACATCAGTCTCACCACTACTAAACCAACCACCGATAACTCCTTGTATACCTCCAATTAACTGTTTAACAATATAAACCTTGATAAGTTCTTTAGTTATTTCATTAAGTACATTTGTTACTAAATTCTCCCACTTTAAGAAACCTTCTGATGTGTGGTCTAAGAAATCCATGAAAGCTGATTCCATTGCACTTGATAAAGATGTTATAGAATCAGCAACATTAGTTGCCATATCTAAATTTGTTCTACTAAGTTCACTTAGTCTTAATTTAGCTACTGCTAATGAACCAGATAGTCCATATCCAGCCTTCTCAAAAACTTTCTGTAAATCATAAGCAGTTTTTCTAGCATTTTCTATTGCCCAAGCAAAATATTCTTCGTCAGCTTTTTGGATTGCTTCAATTTTCTTCTTTTCATTTTTAACAGACTCTTCCCATATAGAAATCTGAGCTTCTATATTCTTAGATTCAAGAATCCGTCTCATTTTATCTTCATTCTGTTTCTTCCATGTTTCATATTCATTTTCAGCTAAATTTATTTTTATTTCATATAATTTCTTTGCATACTGCTCTTCTTTATTATAATAATCGGTAGCATTTATAAGTTTCTTTTCATAAAGAAAATCTCTTTCTTTCTTAGCTTCTTCTAATTTAAACCTCTCACCTTCAAGATATAAGTCTTTTTCAATTCTAAGCATATCAGCAGTAAATTCAAGTCTTCTGTCTAAAATTTCTCTTCTTTTTAACTCAGTATTAACTTCTGTATCTATTATTTTCTTTTTATCTTCAGTTTCAATTTCAAGAATTCTTCTCATTAACTCTTCATATTTATTTTTATAATCATTCCATAATGCTTGAGCTTCTTCTGCGTTTTTAGGTTTTGCTTTTTCTCTATACAGTTTATTTAATTCATCAACTTGGTCTGCTATTTTGTTATGTTCATCAATACTAGCTTCTAAAACAATCTCTTCAGATTTTTTATAAAAATCCTCATCTGAAATTAATTGTAACTTGTGAGAAGCTTCTAATTCGTACAATTTCTGTTTTTCATTTTCCTTTATTATACGAACTTCTTCAGAATACTTTTTATTTAAATCAGTTAGATAGGTTCTAAAATAATCTTTAGTCTTTTTAATTCCCCCTGTTGTTTTTTCTCCAGAAGGAGGTTCAGGCATATGTGCTGGACCTTTTTCTGAAATCATAAAAAGTTGAGAATAATAATCTCTTTGATATTTTTTCAATGCTTCTAAAGCTCTAGTTTGCCCTTTCATTAGAAGATTTCCCGGAACACCAACAGCAGCAAGTTCTCCAGG
>JBAYYR010000140.1:0-3775 GCA_041672945.1 Sulfurimonas sp.
AAATATAACTTTAGAGAGACCATAAAGCACTCATCTTTCCTCTCTACATTTATCGATAGAACTCCTGATGGCAAAAAGATACTTAGCTATAGAGCCAAAAGGTGGATAGTTGTTTTTGCTATCCATTTGCTCTTTTTTCTATCGTTTGCTATCGATATACAGACACTTGAGGGTACACTAAATGGTTCAAGATTTTTAGGTTTTCACCTAGAGGATCTTTTTACCACTATGCAACTCTTTTTAGCAACACATAAGATGCCTATAAATATGCTAATAGGTGCCCTAACTATCACTATATTTTACCTACTTATAGGTGGGAGAACTTACTGTTCGTGGGTTTGCCCTTATGGGATACTAAGTGAGATAGGTGAGAAGTGGCATAACACACTAGTGAATAAAAAAATCATAAAAGAGAGAAAGTTTGACCATAGGGTTAGACATCTTTTTTGGGTAGGTTTTTTACTTTTATCACTTGTGAGTGGCTACTTAGTCTTTGAGACATTTAGTGTCGTTGGGATACTTAGCCGTTTTGTCGCTTATGGGTGGAGTTTGGCACTTATTTGGGTGTTAGTGGTGTTTGCTATAGAGGTTTTTTACTCTCGCCGTGCTTGGTGTACCTATATATGCCCTATAGGTACAACTTATGGCTACTTAGGTAAAGTTTCAGCTCTTAGGATAGAGTGGAATGATAACTGCGATCACTGTATGGTGTGTCACGATGTATGTTTTGAAAATCAAGTCTTAGAACTTACAAAAGCAAAATACGATAAAGAGAGAAAAGAAAAAGGTATAACAAGAGAGTATGTGACTGGTGCTGATTGTACACTTTGTGGTAGATGTATAGATGTTTGCCACTCAGATGCACTCAACTTTGACTTTAGACTCAAAAATTTGGTGTAGATATGATAGAAGTTAGAAATTTAACAAAAAAATTTGCAGGTCACACATCTTTAGATAATGTGACTTGTACATTTAAAAAAGGCGATAGTGTTGCTCTTATGGGGGCAAATGGAGCTGGAAAAACAACCCTAGTTAGATCAATTTTAGGGTATTATCACCCAAATAGTGGCGATGTAGTAGTAAATGGGCACGATCCCATAAAACAAAGGGTAGAGGTCTTAAAAGATATAAGCTTTGTTCCACAACTCCCACCACCCATAAAGCTAACTATCAGTGAGCTTTTAGAGTTTGTTTCGATTAGTTCAGACATCAACAAAAATGACATTATCTCATTTGCAAAAGAGATGAAGCTAGATATACTAAAAAATCTAGATAAATCATTTTTCAAACTAAGTGGCGGTATGAAACAAAAACTCCTTATCGCTATAGCACTCTCTAAAAAGAGTGATATTTTGATATTTGATGAGCCAACTGCAAACCTTGACCCTGAAGCTAGAACAGACTTTCATAGACTTTTAAAAGATGTAGAAAAAGATAAAATTATGCTTTTTATCACACATAGATTTGAAGAGGTTGATGATCTTGTCAATCGTCAAATATATATGGACTTAGGAAAGATAACACTCGATGAGAAAGTTTAGTCTTTTTTTAGTAGTTTTTGGACTACTTTTTATAGGCTGTAGCAGTGATAATATAGACCCAAATAGTTGTGCAACTTGCAACATGAGCATAGATAAAGATAGCCACTTTACCGCTCATATGGTGCTATTAAAAAAAGATATTTATTTTGATGATATCGGCTGCGCAGTTGTTTATATAGACAAACACAACATAAAAGAGTATGAGCTTAAAGTAAAAACCAAAGATACTCATGAGAGTATCGATGCAAAAGATAGTTTTTATGCCATAGATGAGCAAACACCGATGAATTATGGTTTTGTAGCATATAAAGAAGATGGTGATAGAAGAGTTAGCTTTGAGCTAATGCAACAAAAGATGTTAAGAGGAGAAAATATGACAAACCCTAAAATCAAAAAACAACTACTAGGAGATAAAAAGTGAAAAATCTACTTCTCATCTCTTACCTTGAGCTAAAAGAGTCGTTTCGCTCAAAGTGGTTTTTGATATATTCGCTAGTTTTTGGTGGTATGATAGCTCTATTTTTTATAGCAGGTATCACTGAGAGTCAAGTTATGGGATTTAGTGGACTAACTAGAATGTTACTTATGTATATACAAATCACTATAGTTATACTCCCTATATTTATCCTTATAACCACGGTTCGCTCTATATCAGGAGACCGTGATAACAACATCTTAGAGTATATGTTATCGTTTGCTATCTCACTAAAACAGTACTATTGGGGCAAAATCATAGGTAGATTTGTAACTGTTTTTCTACCTGTATTTTTTGCTATGGCTATAGCTTTAGTTGTAGGTTTTATAAAAGGTGCCGATATCCCATGGGCTGTTTTTGGGATATACACCGCACTTCTTCTTAGCTTAACTTGTTCATTTTTAGGTATCGCTTTTTTTATCTCATCTTTTGTAAAAACTAGCGAGATAGCCTTAGGTTTGGCATTTTTTGTATGGATAGCACTACTAGCTTTTATAGACATAGCACTCATCTCTTTGATGCTACAAAATAGATTTCCATCTTCACTTATCATAACCATAGCACTTATAAACCCTATGGAGATATTTAGAGTTGCGGCGATTTCGCTTTTTGACCCAGAGCTAACTGTTATGGGCCCTGTTGCATACCATATACTAGATACCATAGGTAGAAATACCTTTTTAGCGATATCGTTTATATACCCTACTTTGCTTGGGATATTTTTTGCAATATTTGGGTTTATTATATTTAAGAAAAAAGATTTAGTATAAGGAAAAACTATGTTAAAAATCTTACTTTCACTTCTATTTGTTATAAATATATCATCAGCTTATGAGCTAAACTTCAACAAAGATACCATCTGTGAAGTTAGAAATATGCTCATCTACAAACACCCAGAGTGGGCTAGTAAAATAACCCTATCTAGTGGTGATGAAGTATTTTTCTCATCTCCTAAAAATATGTTCGAGTTTTACTTTCAACCAGGCAGATGGGAAGTGTATCACATCACAAAAGAGTCTGATTTTCAGCTACTTTTGGTAACAGACTTTAAAACCAAAAAGATTATAAATGCTAAAGATGCCTTCTATGTTTATGGTTCAAAAGAGACCTCTCCTTCTGGTGATGATCTTGTGCCTTTTGAGACAAAACAAGAGGCTGAAGAGTTTGTAAAACAAAGAGGTGGTGCAAGAGTGCTTCACTTTAGTGAGGTAAAAGCATCGCTAATAAACCTACTAAACAATCGAATCTAACCAAAAGGAGAAGCGATGAGAGGCAAAACAGTACTTATAACAGGTGCAAATGGTGGACTTGGGAGTGCTTTAGTTGAGCAGATAACCAAAGATGAGCCTAAAAAGATATATTGTGGTGTTAGAGATGTAAAAAATAGCGGGTTTTTAAAATCTTTTGCTCAAAACATAGAACTACTAGAGCTAGATATCTCAAACAAAGACTCCATAAAACAAGCCATATCAAACATAGATGAGCTAGATATCCTTATAAATAATGCTGGTATAAACTTAGGTGGCAGAGTAAATAGTGATGATTTTAGCGAGATAGAAGTAAACCTTTTTGGAACTATCAATCTAACTCAAGCACTCTTTGCTAAACTAAGCCATAGCGGGGCTAAAGTTATAAACATCACCTCTTCACTCTCACTCATAAATCTACCAACTATGGCAAACTACTGCATCTCAAAAGCGGCTCTTCGCTCTTACACTCAAGCTCTAAGAGCAGAGCTAGCTATTTTTGGTGCTAAAGT
>JBAYYR010000141.1:0-3736 GCA_041672945.1 Sulfurimonas sp.
TTGCATGTTTGACAAAGCTCATCTGCCCAACACCCCAAAAAGCATGCATAAACTGCTTTGCATGACCTTTGTATAATGGTTTCATACTCGCTATGATAAGGTTATGAAAAACCCCATTTTCAGGCATATGATAATCTAGCAAATCGGGAGCTGTTGTCTTTAGAAGTGGCCTAAATATTCGACCCGTTGCATAGCCCATGTATTTATCTTCAAGTGGTGGCTTTCCAACAACTGTTGCTAAAAATATAGGCTCTTTTTTAGTAGTAATAGCACTAACTTCCATCACAGGATAAGGCTCTGCTAGTGTGTAGTAGCCTGTATGATCACCAAATGGCCCCTCGATTTTCATAACACTAGGATCAACCCACCCCTCTATAACATAATCTACATCAGATGGTACATAAAGTGGGTTTGTGAGTGATTTTACAAGTTTAACCTGCTTTTTCGTGATAAGCCCGTACATTAAAAGCTCATTTACCCCATAAGGTAGCGGTGCTGTGGCACACCAAGTGTAGAGTGGATCACCCCCTATCGCTACACTTACAGGCATCTTTTTACCCGCCTTTTGGTATTCGCTAAAAAAATGTGAAGAGTCTTTATGTATCTGCCAATGCATACCTAAGTGGTTTTTATCGTAGACTTGAAGCCTATACATACCAAGGTTTACCACCTCGCCATCTAAGCTTTGAGTGTAGATTTGCCCCATCGTTATAAAAGGTCCACCATCAGCTTCCCATGTGGTTAGTACAGGGATATCGTATAGATTTATCTGCTCATCTTTATAGACTATGCTTTGACACTCACCCTTTGAGTTTGTCCTTTTTGGGAAGATATTTTTTAGTGAAAAAAGATCACTCGCCATAGATAGTTTGTCAAAAAATGAAGATGGTGGCTTTAGGTGCAAAAGTGAGCTTATCTCATCCGCTATAGACTCTATAGTTCTACCAAAAAGTAGCTCACATCTTTTGTGTGAACCAAAAAGGTTCATCACTACACCATTTTTAAAGGTTTTATTTGTTTTTTTATCGACTACATTTTTAAACCAAATAGCCTTACCACCACCCTCTTTTTTCACCTCTGCATAGGCTATATGTGAAACCTCTAGGTAGATATCTAACTCATCTTCTATAACTCTTAGCTCATTATGTTTACCAAGAAGCTCTATGGTTCGTTTCATCTTATGGTTTCCATCATAGTTTCAGCACGACTTAAAAGCTCTTTTGCACCTTTACTTATAAACTCTTTTGCTAACTCTCTTCCAGCATTAGTAAACTCTCTTTTGTGTATGGTTTTACTATCTTGAAGCATTTCACTACCATCTGGTAAACCTAAAGAGGCTTTTATAAGCACTCTATCATCTTCTAAAACCTCTGCACTAACACCTATTGGGACTTGACAACCACCCTCTAGCTCATCTACAAAATCTCTCTCTATAGTTGTCTCAACTCTACTATACTCATCTTCTAAAACTTTTACTATCTCAAGTATCTTAGGATCATCTATAGCCTCGATACCTAAAGCCCCCTGCCCCATCGATGGCACCATCTCATCTATGCTTATAGGGTAGATATACCTTACACTATCTAAAAGCGAGAGTCTGTTGATACCAGCAGCTGCAAGTATGATGGCATCAAACTCACCCTCTTTTAGTTTTCTTATGCGGGTATCGACATTGCCTCTTAAATCTTTTATGGTTAAATCTGGGCGAAGCTTTTGGATCTGCATCCGTCTTCTAAGTGAGCTTGTACCTACGATGGCACCATTTGGTAGCGAGTTTATATCTTTGTAGTTTTCACTCAAAAGTGCATCACGGCTATCTTCTCTTTTAGTAATTGCCGCTAAAACTAACCCATCGGGCATAATAGTTGGGACATCTTTAAGCGAATGAACCGCGATATGTGCCTCACCTTTTAACATAGCCTCTTCAAGCTCTTTTAAAAACAGACCCTTACCACCTATCTTTGATAGTGCTTTATCTTGGATCTTATCACCTGTGGTTACTATAACATTTAGCTCTACCTTAAGCCCTGCATGAAGCTCTTCTAGTGTCGCTTTTATATGGTTTGATTGCCAAAGGGCTAGTTTTGAGCCTCTAGTTGCTATGATTAGTTTTTCCACTACTTTACCTCTTTATATTTTGTTTTAGTTCTATCTATCTCACCATCTACAAACATAGTTGGGGTACCATTTACTAGCAGTTTATCGGCAACTTCAAGATCCTCTTTTAGTCGTTGATTTACATCTTTATCTAGCAAATCTACCATGGTGATTTTTGAGTTCATTGTTTTGTTAAATATCCCAATAACAAGATCGTTTGACTTCTCATTTGGATTTACTTTTATATCGTACATCTTAAGGGCTACATCTTTTTCACCCTTTAGCTCAAGTGCTATCGCTGCTTGGACTATCTCAACTGATACTGGGTGGAGATTTTCAAGCGGAAGATGGTAGTAGTAAACCGCATATTTAGCAGGGTCTTTTTTCATATATTTTAGTGCTTCTGGAACTACTTGTCTGCAAAATGGACAAAGCGGATCTGAAAATATGACAACTTTATGTCTTGATTTTTCACTTCCATATATAAGATTCTCTTTTTTATAGTACTCATCGCTAAATTTAAAAGTGACAAACTCATTTAGATCTTTTTTACTATCTATACTAAAAACCTCTTTACTTATAATATCACCATCACTAAACCAAAGCATTTTTTGTACAACTTGTCTTTGATCTTTAGCCATAATAGCATCCATCTGCACCACATAAGCGATCCATCCGCTATGGTTTTGAACATCCATAGTATCGAGTACTTTTACCTTAAGCGAAGCTAGATTTTGACTATGCTCGTACGCTTTTAGTATAAAATCCTCTACTTTTTTATACTCCTCATTTGCTACTAAAGAGCTACTTAGTATAGCTAGTACTGCTAATAATTTCAACATCAATGATCTCATCATTACTCTCCTTTGTGTGGTTATATTGTTTTGGGTTTGTTCTGTTTATGATTATGTTTGAGATGGTACCAAACTGTAAAGCCAAACCTACAATATCTGTTAAAAATCCTGGGATTATAAGTAGTATGGCCCCTAAAAAAGAGAACATACTTGAAGTTTGGGCATTTTTTATCCCTCTTAGGGCTGTAAGATTTTCTCTCATGGTGGAGCTAAAATTTAAAAGTATATAAAACCCTAACATAGCAGATAGGATTATCTCAAAAAAAGTTCCCCAAAAGCCTATCTTAGTGGCTATGGAGTATGAAAAAAGTAGTTCAAAAAAAAGATAAACTATAAGGAAATATCTCATCAAGCTATCAACTCTTTTATCTTACTGTAGACTTCATTTATATTAACTAGTATAGTCTCTTGTGTAGGGCGATGATATATCTGAACATTGCCACTACTTAGCTCTTTACCTATGATGATAGTGTAGTAAAATCCTAAAAGTTCAGCATCGCTCATCTTATAACCAAACCTCTCTTTTGTATCATCAAATATAACCTCAACACCATCATCTTTTAGCTTAGCATAAAGCTCCTCACCTAAACTCATTTGTGAGCTATCTTTTATGTTTGAGACTAGTATATTTACCATATAAGGGGTTGTTGTTTTTGTCCAAATACACCCTTTTTCATCATGGTTTTGTTCTATAATGGCAGCTATTAGCCTACTAACACCTATACCAAATGTTGCCATCTCAAAAGGTTTTGCTCTTCCATTTTCATCATTAAAGTAAGCCTCCA
>JBAYYR010000142.1:0-3734 GCA_041672945.1 Sulfurimonas sp.
CCAATAACAAGAGCTTTTTTACCCTCTAGATTATCTAAAACAGATTTGAGTTTAGCGACTGCCACACTAGCTATAGAGATAGGTTTGCTAGATATATCTGTAGCTTGTCTAACCTTTGCAGCGCACTTAAAAGCATGGTGCATTGCACGGGCTAGTTTTTGACCACAAAAACCACTCTCATAAGATAGCTTAAAAGAGTCCTTTAGTTGTCCTGCTATCTGTGTTTCTCCAACAACCATCGAATCAAGCGAAGATGCAACACTAAAAAGGTGGTGTATCGCTGAACTATCATCATATATATCTGCCCTACCCTCAAGCTCCTCTTTGCTTATACCGCTTCTCTCATGAAGCATACCTAGTATATGCTCTAGTGCCTCTGGTATGCTACTACAGCTACAAAACACCTCCATGCGGTTACATGTAGAGATGAGTATAGCCTCATTGACACTACCACTTGAGTTTAGTTTTGCTAAACATGCTTTTATAGACTCATCGCTTGTATATGTTAGCTTCTCTCTTATCTCGATAGTAGAATTTTTATGTGAAAAACTTATATTTAGATAGTGCATTAGTAACTTCTTTTTATCATGGTGTTTAGTATCGACTCTAGCTCTGTATCGCCTTTTATCGCTTCTGCTGCTTCGTATGAGAGTTTTTTAGCGACCTCAAATGATCTCTCTATGCTTTTATGTTTAGTAAAGCTCTCTCTTAGCCAAAGCTCCTCATCTTTTGAAGGTTTTTTAAGATGAAGTGATAGGAGCCTCTCTTTTTCATCTTTATCTAAATCGTGATAAAGATATATATAAGGTAGTGTCGCTTTCCCCTCTACAAAGTCATTTAGTGCAGGTTTACCTAGAGTCTGCTCATCTGAAGTGATATCTAGTATATCATCTATAATCTGAAAAGATAGCCCTAAGTTTTTGCCATATATAGCGTACTTTTGTGGCTCATACCCCTCAAGCATAGCAGCAGCAGCCGCGGCGGCCTCAATAAGAGCTGAGGTTTTAAGATAGAGCATCTTTAAGTACTTCTGCTCATCTTTGTTAAACTCTTTACCCATAGCAACATCCATCATCTCACCGATACTAAGTGATGTTACACTAGATGAGATAGTTTTTGCTATGTTTTTATCAAAACCTACAAGCTCACTATAGGCTTTTGAGTAGAGTATGTCGCCTAACATTATGGCTACTTTACTACCCTCTGTTGCATTTACACTCACCTCTCCACGACGACTCATAGCATCATCTATAACATCATCATGGAGCAAGCTAGCAGCATGTATAAGCTCAACTATAGCGGCTAAAAGTGGGGCTTTTGGGTCTGTTTTTGCGATCTTTAGTATAAGTTTGGCTCGAAGTCTTTTTCCGCCTGAGAGTTTAGAAAAAAGCTCTTTTGCTTCATCAAAACCTACCTCATCTACAAGTCTAGCTATCTCTTGTTCTACTCTTTGCATCTTTTTAACTCTTTTTTATCGATATTTTCTATATAAATCTGCTCTTTTATATCATATAACATAATTTTAAATATAGCCTTGTCCTCTTTAAACTCTTTAAACATAACCACAAGATAGGGCAACTCAAGGTAACCCTCTCCTCTAGTTTTAAGCTCAACTTTAAAAGAGCGGTTTTTGTCTCTAAGGTATAGCATTTGTTGCGAGACAAATCTATCATACTTTTTATGGATAACTAAACCGCCGTTTTTATAGAGTGTCCATCTAAAATCAAAATCTCTCTTTTGATTTTGGTATTTTATAACAAAACTCTTTTTTTCATCCTTTTTTAGCTCAACTTCAAAACATTCTCTATAATCAAATGCAAAAATCTTGCTACTAAAAAAGATAAAAAGAGTTAAAAGTAACTTCAACTATTCACTTTGAGAGACAATATCACCCATTAGGTTTATGCAGATAGTTTTTGCCTGATCATCAACCTCATCTGCTTTTGCTATGATGTAGTCTCTTAGCTCCCGCTCATCTATACTCTCACCTAGTTTTTCCTCTACTAAAAGCTCTAGAGCCGCCATTTTGTTTATAAAGTTTTCTAACTGAAATCTAACTACATCGTTGTTTGCATTAAATATAATATCCATAAGTTTGCTTTTTGGTGAACCCATAAATATATCGTCTTCATCTTCGTATAAAAACATCTACTAGCCTTGTTTGAAATTTTTTAATTATACCACCGCAATACTAAGGATATAATAACACTTATGAAAATATACGACTACATAATAATCGGCTCAGGCATAGCAGGAAGCAGTGTTGCTTACTTGCTAAATAAAAATGCTAAAAGTGTTGCACTCATAGATAAACTCCCCATAGCTTCTGGCGGGAGTGGTGCTGCTGGTGCTTTTTTATCTCCGCTCCCTGGTAAAGTAAACCCCTACAACACCCTTGTAAATGATGCCCTTGGTTTTTCGCTTAGTTTTTATGAGAGCTTTATACCTGAAGCTTTTGTTAAAAATGGTCTTTTAAGGGTTAAAAATAGGCACTTTGATGAAGATAAGTTTTTTAGCCAAGCTGGTATTGTTGAGCCAAAAAAAGTTCTTGAAAAACTACTTTTGGGGATAGATTTTTACATAAAAGATATAAAAAAGCTAGAAAAAACCGATGATTTTTATGTATTTGATGATATTTGTGCTAAAAATATCATCTTAGCTCAAGGGGTACTAACACCCCTTTTAGATTTGCCTTATATAAAAATAGAGCCGATATTTGGGGTAAA
The DNA here is from genome assembly GCA_041672945.1 of Sulfurimonas sp. Taxonomy (GTDB): domain Bacteria; phylum Campylobacterota; class Campylobacteria; order Campylobacterales; family Sulfurimonadaceae; genus JBAYBZ01. The sequence continues at coordinate 2,727 of JBAYYR010000142.1, forward strand.
ACTAGACGTAATCTCATCTACAAAACCGCCCTACAATATACACAAAGATATATCAATCTCAACGACCAAAAAAGATGGAACCATAAGTATAGGGGCGACAAAACAAAGACACGACACTAAAAATTTTAGCTGTGAAACTAGTTGTGATTTGTGTCAATTTGCTAGTGATGATTTGCAGATAGACTCACTTTTAAAGAGTGCCGATGAGATGTTAAAACTAGAAGATTTACAAATAATAAAAATCTATAAAGGCTCAAGAGCTAGTATAAAAAGCTACTTTCCTGTAGTAGGCAAACTGATAGATTATAAAAACTCTCTAGAAAAACACCCATCCATCGCCCATGGGACTAAAATCCCCCATGAGCTTTTAAGTTATCATGAAGATGTTTTTATACTAAATGCCCTTGGCTCAAGAGGGTTTGTTTTAGCTCCCTATGTAGCAGATATACTAACAAAACACCTGCTAAAAGATGAGCCGATACCAAAACATATATCGACTCATAAACTATTTTACAAAAAAGCTAGAGCTTAACTATAGTAACCCCAAATCTTCGCTAATATCTTTGATGAGTTTGCTAAGGGGTCGTTTGTTTATATCTTCATCGCTTATATATCCACAGGTTATAAGTCGCATTAGCTCTTCACGAGTAGAAAAAAGTGTTCCACTATATTTTTCAAAAAGTTCATCTATATAACTATCGCTATATATCACTCTTTTTTGAAGTAATTCTACTACTATATCTTTGTGGTTTTCGTATAGATTTTCTATATTAATAACCTCATGATACTTATCAATCTTTTCTATTTCTTTTACACTTTTTTTCTTATAAATATATTTCAATTCAATATTTTTTTCTTGAAAATCCACACCTTTTAATTTAAAAGAATTTTTTACATAGTCATTGTACGATTCAAAATATGGATGAATATCAATTTCTTTATTTAGCTTTTTGTGATTACAAGTATGGCATACAGGAATAAGATTGTATAAACTTATAGCCAAATACG
>JBAYYR010000143.1:0-3704 GCA_041672945.1 Sulfurimonas sp.
TAGTGATGATTTTAGCATAACCATAGGTGACTCAAGAGCTAAGCCATATCACTCAAAATCTATCATAGTAAGATCAGCCATGAGTGATGGAGCGATATCACCTGAGGGTACAAGAGCTTTTGTGAAGGGTTCTTATAGAGGTGGGTTTGCTATAAATAGTGGTGAGGGCTCTATAACTACAAACTTTTTTATCACCCACAAAAGCTATACAGATGAGTATATGAGCATCATAAAAGTACCAAAAACAAGAGCTTCTACTTATAAAACTATAGATAAATATTTGGGTGGATACTTAGCTATAAAATACCTAAGAAAGGTTATGTTTAATGGTGCAGAAGTGGCTCAAACTTACTTTTTAGATCAAGATAAAATGCAGTTTTATAGACCAAACTGGGATGTTCCGCTAGAGAGTTTTCCACAAGATGTCCCTAGTGATATGCCCGATATCATATGGCAAATAAGCTCATCTTTAAATGGTTGTCGCACAAAAGATGGCAAGTTTGACCCGCTAAGATACCAAAAAGTGATGAGATTTTGCCGTATGAGTGAAATAAAACTAGCTCAAGGAGCAAAACAAACAGGTGGAAAACTAACCGCAAATAAAGTAACAGAATCAATCGCCTACTACCGTGGTATAGAGGCTCACAAAGATATGTTTGCACCAAATCGTTTCCCTTATGCTTCTAGTGTTGAAGAGCTATATGACTTTATAGGTCAACTTCAAGAGTTGAGCGATAAGCCAGTTGGTATAAAGATAGTTGTTTCAACCTATGATAGTGTCGCACCATTTGCCAAAGAGATCAAAAAACGGCTAGATAGTGGCGATAGTCGCTACCCAGACTATATAGCTATAGATGGTGGAAGTGGTGGAAGTGCCACAGCTCCGCTTGATATGATGGAGAGAATAGGACTAAATATAAAAGATAGTATATATCTAGCCGATAAAGTTCTAAGAGAGCATGGTGTAAGAGATAGGGTAAAACTTAGTGCAAGTGGAAAGATACTCACCCCTGATGATGTTGTGATTACACTTGCTATTGGAGCTGATTTTGTCCAAATAGGTCGCGGTTTTATGATGAGTGCTGGGTGTATAAGAGCAAGGTATTGTAGTGGAAGTACGGGTCGTGCTTGTCCTGTTGGACTTGCTACTCAAGATGAGGGTAAAAGAGCTGGATATCTTGTATACAAGTATGCTGATTATGTTAAAAATTACCACAATAATATACTAAAAGGGATTCAGAGTCTTTTAGCAGTTATGGGGCTAAAGCACTACAAAGAGCTTAGTAAAGATAATCTTTTATTTATAGATAGAGACAATAGAGTCCATGATGATATAGAGAAGATCTTTGAAGAAAATCTAGATCTTAAGGGAAAGGAGATAGCTTAATTCTCCTGCTCTTTTTTGGGTAAAATTAATAAAACTTTTTATATAATTTGCCTCTTTATTTGCCAGTGTGGTGAAATGGTAGACACAGCGGATTCAAAATCCGCCGCCCTTAAAGCATGACGGTTCGAGTCCGTCCACTGGTACCACTTCAAGTTTTAGCTATCTACCTCTTAAGTGAGTTAGTAGTAGATAGCATCTCATCACTAGTAGTGATAATCTTCGAGTTAGCATCATATGCCCTTTGCCCTGTGATAAGATCAGTAAGCTCAACAACCAACTGAACATTACTAAGCTCAACAAAGTTTTGTCTAATAGTGCCAAGTCCATCAAACCCTGCAACACCCTCTACAGGCTGACCTGAAGCAGCAGTTTCACTGTAAAGATTATCCCCTAGTGAGTGTAAACCTGCTGGATTTATAAAGTTTGTAAGTGTTATCTGCCCTACTTCAGTAGCTTCAACTTGCCCCGCTTGAACAACACTTACAGTTCCATCTATACCTATACTAACCGATATAGCATCTTCTGGTATCACCACCTCTGGTATCACTCTAAAGCCATCAGCATTTACAAGTGTACCCTCTTCATCTACCTTAAAAGCACCATTTCTACTATATACTTCATCTCCATTTGGAAGCTCAAGCTTAAAAAACCCCTGCCCTGTTATGGCAACATCTAAAGGGTTATCGGTCTGTTTTAGATTTCCCTCTGAAAATATCTTATTTATAGCAGTTGGTCGAACACCTAGTCCAACCTCTACCCCCGTTGGGTGTCTTGTGCTATCGCTTGTAGAGGTTCCTGCATACTCCATAACTTTATACATAAGATCGGCAAACTCTGCACGAGATTTTTTAAAGCCTATAGTATTGACATTTGCTATGTTGTTTGCTGTGGTATCGACTTGTGTTTGCATAGCTATCATTCCTGTAGAAGCTATATATAAAGATTGCATCATGGTTTACTCCTTTGGTTATGCTTTTCTTGAAAGTTTTTCTATCGCGTCGCGGTTCATATCATTCATCTGTGAATCCATCGCTTTTTGATACATCTGCACCATCCTATTTGCCTCTATCATCTGTGTCATCATCTTTACTGCATTTACATTGCTTTTTTCTACAAAACCTTGTCTTATCGCATTTGCATCGTTAAATGAGCCATTTTCTAAAGAGGTATCTTCAAAACTATATAGATTTGAGCCTACTTTTTTAAGATCGCGGATATTTAGCGGTTTTGCGATAAAAAGTTGTGAGTTTTGATCTAGCTCTGCTGTGCTACCTGTGTGGATAGTTCCTGTTTTATCTATCGCTATATTTGTATCTTCTGGATTTAGCCTGATATTTTGGTTCGATAAAAAATAATCGCTCGGCAAAACCTCATACCCATCTTTTGTAACAAGAGTTCCATCTTCAGCTTTACTAAATGAGCCATCTCTAGTTAGCCTAAGTCCTGCTGGGGTTTTTACCAAAAAAAATAACCCCTCTTTATCTATAGCAACATCTAGTGGGTTTGTGCTATGTGCTAGTGTCCCTATACGAAAATCATTATATTTGTCTGTAACTTGCGGGGCTTTATCTAGTGTACGATTTATATATGAAGCTGCCTCATAGGTGTGGTTTTTATAAGGCAAATCATCTCGTGCTTGTTGGTAGAGTCTAGAGAATGTTCCAACTACAACATTTTCCTCTTTAAAACCGTTACTGTGGACATTTGCTAAGTTGTTTGCTATAACATCCATACGGTTAAACTGCATAACCATACCCGATGCACTACTATAATAGCCACTCTGCATAGATACCCCTTGTTTTAAACTTTTACTAGCTTAAGCAATAGGTGTTCCACATAAAAGCAAAGCACCTCTTAATAAATATTTGGGTATAATCCACCTTTAAAATTCCTTAATAGAGACTACATGACTGCAAAAGAACTAAATAAAGCGATAGAGACATTTTTCACAGAAAACAAATCAAAAAAAACTGCTACTTACGACTCAATCATAGAGTTTTTTGAAAAAGCACCAACCGCAGCACAAACTGCAAATATACACAAACTAATAGAAAAGCACGATTTTAGCTTCTACTCATCTAGTGAGTATGCAAAACTTCTAAATGAAAAAGAGCATAAAGCGGCTCTAAAAGCCCACCAAAAACTTATAGAATCGGCTGAATTTGAAGAGTTTGACATACTAAAAGAGCATGAGCTTTTAGAGTGGAGTAGATCTGACTCACCTGTTAGGATGTACTTGCGAGAGATGGGGCAAATTCCACTTCTAACAAAAGAGGAGGAGATAGAGATCTCTAAGCAGATAGAGAGGGGTGAGGGG
>JBAYYR010000144.1:0-3664 GCA_041672945.1 Sulfurimonas sp.
ATCTTTATGCCTTTGCTAAACATAAGTGTAGCTTTTATAATTCGCTCTACTTTATATATCGCTTTTTGTATCTCTTCAACTATGGGGATATTTTTATCCATCACCCTTTTTTTTAGAGTTGAGCTAAGCAGGGCTATTGAGCCTATGGGGTTTCTTATCTCATGAGATAGATGAGCCGCCATTTGCCCCATCGTAGCAAGGTTCTCTTTTTTCTTTTGTTCGGTTATATCTGTTGCACTAAAGAGCAGTTTTTCTTTATAGGTGGAGCTTTTTACTAAGTAGTATTTTGAGTCAAACTCTAACTCATAATCATCTTCACTTACCCTAAGAAGCTCATAAAAATTACCCAAATCTTTTGCTTTTGAGTTTTGTAAAAATATCTCTCTATCTTCTTGAAGTATCCATATAGCGGTAGGTAAAAACTCTACCACTTCTTCTATGGTCCCTTGAAGATGCTCATAAGAAGCCTTTAGATCGCTAAACTCCCGCTCAACTTTATAGGTTTGCTCTATTAAAAGTTCTAGCTCTTGTTGAGATATGCTTGACACTAGTAAAACCCTAGAAGTATGTTATATAGTGAGTAGGTATCATCGCTCCCACAACTCTCTCTTATGGAGTGCATGGCAAAAGTTGGCACCCCTACATCTATGGTATCTATCCCTATTTTTGATGAGACAATAGGTCCTATGGTTGAGCCACACCCCATGTCACTTCTAGTTACAAAATCTTGTAGATTTTCTCCCGCTTTTTTAGTGGCTAGTTTAAACCTTGCAATGGTGTTTGAGTTTGAGGCATAGCGGTGATTTGAGTTTATCTTCACTACTACACCTTTGTTTATGTGTGGGGCGTGATTTAGGTCATGCTTTTGAGCAAAGTTTGGGTGGATAGCATGGGCATTGTCCATCGAAATAGCCATCGAACTTCTAGCCATTTGTGGTTTTTTACTACCAAAAACTCTAAGCAAAACATCTTCTAAAAAACTTCCATCAGCCCCCGCTACACTACTGCTCCCAACCTCTTCATGATCACTTGCAAAGAAAAATATCGGCTTATCTTTTAGTTTGACTAGACTCTTAGTTCCCACAAAACAACTAAGTAGATTATCTAGCCTTGCACTAAGTATAAACTCATCTTTTGCACCTACAAAACTAGCCTTTTGGGTGTCGTAAAAACTAAGTTCATACGATAGCAACTCATCTGCTTGAAGCTCTTTTAAAATCATCTCTTCTATGTTTATGTCACTCCCTACTAGTGGTGGTAGATCGTTTTGAGCATTGATGGTTTTTTCCTTATTCGCCTCTCTGTCTAGATGGATAGCGAGTGATGGTATGGTAGCGATAGGTTTTTTAAAGTCTATAAGTTTTTGATCAAGCTTTGTATCTTTTATAAAGTTTACTCTTCCTGCTAAGCTTAAGTCTCTATCAAACCATGTTGAGTAGAGTACTCCACCATATGGCTCAACACCTAGTTTTGTAGCACCATGCTCTTTTATGGTTGGGTTTGGTTTTAGCTTAAGATTTGGCGAATCTGTATGGCTTAGTAAAAAAAGATACTCCAAGCTATCATAGTAGTTAAAAGCTATGATAGATGAGTCGTTTCTAGTTATAAAGTAGTTTTTAGCAAACTCTAAACTCCACTCATCTCTCTCATCTAGCTCTATATAACCCTCATCTAGTAGTTTTTCTTTTATGTTTTTAGTTGCATGAAATGGGGTAGGTGAGGCATCTAAAAACCCTAAAAGCTCTTTGTTAAACTCATCTTTATTCACTTTTTTTCTCCTTTTTAAGCATCTAGCTCTCTGTTTTGTTTTACATAATAATCTGATAGATATCCTAAAGCCTCTAAGATATCATTTGTATTGTAGTAGTTGATCATTGTTTTATTGAACTCTAGTTGGTCTTTTACTTTAATATTTAGGAGTGAAAATCCATGACTTAGGAGTTCACCATTCATCATAAGCCTTGAGACTCTTTTGTTTCCATCGTAAAAATATTGGTTTCTAGCACCTAGTAAAAAATATACTATTGCTCTATTTATGGGGTGGGTTATCTTTTGTAGTTTTTTAATATTTTCATGAAAAATCTCATCTAACTTTTGGCTCTTTGGTGGTAAATAATCGGTTCCACTTATTCTAATATTGCCACTTCTAAACTCTCCCCACTTGAGTGCCTCTTCTTTTGCAACCTTACTATGAAGCTTAAGCAGTGTAGGTTTACTTAGGGAAAACTCTCTGTTTTTAAGAAGCTCAAAGAGTAGATTAACACTCTCATTTTGGTTTAGTATCATCTTCTCATCACTTAGTTTGTGTCCACCAACACTAATGCCCTCTAGAAGAGTTTGAACTTCAGGAAAGGTATAGGGGTTTCCCTCTAGTGCAGCTGTATTGTAGATATAATCTACTCTATCTTTTTTGGCTAAAAATATATTTAAATCGTAGTTTTCTTTGATATTATAATCTATCTTATTGATCAGCTCTATTTGAGTATCTTGCAAAATATTTTCCATATTAAGCCTTTTTTTCTCCTATGATCGGTGGTATTTTTTTAGGCTCTTTTATCAAAAAAGCTTTATTTGTGCTAGTTTGTCCGTAGATTAGCTCAACACTATTTAAGCTAACCCCAAACTCTTTAGCCAAAAATGCCCTTAAGTACTCTGTTGCTTTACCTTTTTCTCTTTGGGCTTTTATGCTTATTTTTAGTTGATCTGCTTTTGGTTTTAAGATTTTGTCATTTTTAGCATTTGCCGTAGTTAAGACATTTAAGAGTAAATCATCACCTTGCCACTTAAAAAAACTCATATAAACAACCACACTAAAAGTGCAAAACCAATAGCTAGATTTATGTAACTAACCCCATCTTCAAAGAGATATATAAGAGCTTTGTTTATAGGCTCATCGGCACCACTAGTTTGTGCAAAAGTTACTATATCGACTCCCCAAAAGTAGGCTATAAATTCGGGGAGTATAAAAAAGAGTAAAACTCCTAAAAACCCCCAGATAGACCTAGTTGGTTTTTGTTTTTTAAGTGCCTCTTTTAGTTTTTCTCTCATCTATAGGTAGTGTGGGTAGTTCTCTATAACAAAATCTATATCTTTATCGCCTCTACCACTAAGATTTACTAAAATAGAGCTGTTTTTATGCTCAGCCGCATACTTCATAGCAAAAGATACCGCATGAGCCGACTCAAGAGCAGGTATAATCCCCTCTTGACGCGATAGTGTATAAAATGCCACAACCGCCTCTTCATCGCTACAAAGTGCTAGTTTTGTTCTACCTATGCTATTTAGATATGCATGTTCAGGTCCAACAGATGGGTAATCTATACCGCTACCTATGGAGTGAACAGGGGCGGGGTTTCCATCGCTATCTTTTAGCATAATGGAGTTAAAACCATGCATAATCCCCTCACTTCCATATGTTAAACTAGCACTATGCTCACCTAAGTTGCTACCTTTTCCAGCAGGTTCTACCGCATATAACTCACAAGATTCTTCTATAAAAGCACTAAATATCCCCATAGCATTGCTTCCGCCACCAACACAAGCAGTCACTACATCTGGTAGTTTGCCTATCATCTTATAAAACTGCTCTTTTGCTTCAAACCCAACAACACTTTGAAAATCTCTTACCATTTTTGGAAATGGGTGGGGACCTACAACTGAACCT
>JBAYYR010000145.1:0-3657 GCA_041672945.1 Sulfurimonas sp.
CCCCTTGTTATATCGACCTTTAAAGAGATAATCTTGTCACGATTTTTATGATTATCATCACTCATCTCATCTTCAAACTGAGTGTAGCCTCTTAGCTTTTGGATATCTATGATAAAGCTTTGGATTTTACTTGTAAAATCTACCCCATTTAGCTTATCTTTGGTGTTAGATATCTCCTCATTGTAGGTCGAGACGAAGTTGTTAAAAAGATAAAATGTTCCGCCCGATAAAAAGAGTACAAGCATTGCTATTTTTAAAAATCTGTTCATGGTGTTATTATAACCAAAAGAGAGAAATTGTTTTATTTTGATGATTTTCTAGGCAAGATGCCTAGAAATAACTATGCGAGTTTATAGTCTTTTATGAGATTAAAGTTTAGATATTTGTATATATCTTCCTCTTTGCCGCCTATCTTAGCAGGGACTATCTCTTGGTACTCTTTAGCAGTTGGTATGCGACCCAACTTAGCACAAACTGCCGCCAATTCAGCCGAACCTAGATAGACTTGAGCCCCTTTTCCTAAACGGTTATCGAAGTTTCTAGTTGAAGTTGAAAACACTATAGCATTATCGGCAACTCTAGCTTGGTTACCCATACAAAGTGAACACCCTGGTATCTCTGTTCTAGCTCCAGCTAAACCATATATAGAGTAGTACCCCTCATCTCTTAGCTGAGTCTCATCCATCTTTGTTGGTGGACAAACCCATAGAGTTGTAGGGACTGGACCCTCACCTTTTAGCACCTCACCTAAAGCTCTATAGTGACCTATATTTGTCATACATGAACCAACAAAAACCTCATCTATATTTGTAGGTCTTTTTGGATCTGCTAAAACTTCACTTAGAGTTGCAACATCATCTGGATCGTTTGGACAAGCGACTATCGGCTCTGTTATAGTGTTTAAGTCTATATCGATAATAGCTGCGTACTCAGCATCTTTATCGGCTTCCATAAGAGTTGGGTTAGCTAACCACTCATTCATCTTGTCGATTCTTCTTTGGATAGTTCTTTTATCTTCATATCCAGCCTCTATCATCGACTCAAGTAAAACAACATTTGACTTTAAGTACTCTATAATAGGCTCTTTATCTAGCTTAACAGTACAAGCTGCCGCACTTCTCTCTGCCGAAGCATCTGCTAACTCAAAAGCTTGTTCACATTTTAGAGTTGGAAGCCCCTCTATCTCAAGGATACGACCATTGAAAACATTTTTCTTACCTTTTTTCTCAACAGTTAAAAGCCCTTGTTTGATAGCTACATAAGGTATAGCATTTACAAGATCTCTTAGTGTGATACCAGGTTGCATCTCACCGCTAAATCTAACTAGTACAGACTCAGGCATAGTTAGTGGCATAGAGCCTGTAACTGCTGCAAAAGCTACTATACCACTTCCACCAGGAAAAGATATACCTATAGGAAAACGGGTGTGGCTATCTCCACCTGTACCTACTGTATCTGGAAGAACCATACGGTTTAACCATGAGTGGATAACACCATCACCTGGGCGAAGTGCAACACCCGATCTTTTTGTTATAAAATCTGGTAGTGTGTGGTGAGTTATGATATCTGATGGTTTAGGGTAAGCTGCTGTATGACAAAACGATTGCATAACAAGATCAGCTCCAAACCCTAGAGCAGCAAGTTCAACTATCTCATCTCTTGTCATAGGACCTGTTGTATCTTTACTACCTTCATTTGAAGTTACAGGCTCAACATACATACCAGCTCTAACACCTTCCATGCCACAAGCTTTTCCTACCATTTTTTGAGCTAGAGTATAACCAGCATTGCTACCCTCTGGTTGCTCTGGAGTTAAAAATACATCAGTTGCACCTAAGCCTAAAAGACCTCTAGCTTTAACAGTTAAACCACGACCTATGATAAGTGGTATCCTACCACCTGCTCTAACCTCATCTACTATAGTGTTTGGGTTTAGTTTAAAAGTAGCTATACATTTTCCATCTTTGTGAGCTTCACCTTTATATGGATATATAGTTATAACATCACCCATCTCCATCTGTGTTACATCAAGTTCTAGTGGTAAAACTCCAGAGTCCTCACATGTAGCAAAAAATATAGGAGCTATAATGCCACCTAGCACAAATCCTGCTGTTCTTTTGTTTGGAACACCATCGATATCTTCACCCAAATGCCATTGAACAGAGTTTACACCCGATTTTCTTGAGCTTCCAGTACCAACAACATCACCAACATAAGCTACAGGGTTACCTTTTGCTTTTAGCTCTTTTATAGTAGCTATCGGGTTATCCATCTTTGCACTAAGCATAGAGTTTGCATGTAGTGGGATATCTGAGCGAGTAAATGCCTCTGAAGCAGGAGATAAATCGTCTGTATTTGTCTCACCCGCTACTTTAAATACTGTAACTTTTATCTCATCGGCTAGTTTTGGCTTAGATGTAAACCACTCTGCATTTGCCCATGATGTTATAATCTCTGTTGCATGAGCATTTCCAGCTTTATGAAGCTCCTCAACATCGTTAAATGCATCATAAATAAGTAGAGTATGTTTTAACCCCTCTTTAGCAGCTTCAACAACTTTAGCATTTGAAGATTTTAAAGCCTCAATCATAGGTTTAACATTGTATCCACCTAGCATCATACCAAGCATAGCAACTGCATCTTCAGGTTTTATAGCACCAACACTAACTTTTTCTTGTGCAATATCGTTTAAAAAAGCAGCTTTAACATAAGCAGCATCATCAACACCTGGTGAAACACGGTTTTTTAAAAGCGATACATTTTCAGCCATATCGCCTTGATTTGCCTTTATCATCTCTATAAGATCTACACACTGCTGTGCATTTAGCGGTAGTGGTGGAACCCCTAGTGCCTCTCTCTCTTTTACATGTGCTTTATACTCATCTATAAATGCCATTATCTATCCTATTGTTTAAAAATTTTATAGGGTGATTATAACTAAATAAGTAAATGAGAAAAGATGAGAGTTACTAAAAGTAACATATTGGGAGTATAAAATAGTGCAAGTGTTTCAAAACGAAACACTCAGTATAGAATGCTAGAGTATATCTCTAACACCTTTAGAGTTAGGTTCAGATAGCACACCTCTAGCCTCTAACTGCTCTATAAGTCTAGCTGCTTTGTTGTAGCCTATTTGGAGTTTTCGCTGAAGGTAAGATATGGAAGTTTTTCTATCGCTATATATAACCTCTTTTGCCTCTTCATACATAGGATCAAGCTCATCAAGAGCATCGCTTAAGCCCCTTGAACCCTCCTCCTCTTCAAGTAAAAAGCTCTTATCGTAGTTTGGTTCTCTTTGAGACTTTATAAACTCAACTATCTTCTCTATCTCATCTTCACTACTCCATGGAGCATGAAGTCTTACTAGTCCAGTTGAACCAGGGGGAGTAAAAAGCATATCACCACGACCCAAAAGTGACTCAGCACCCATCTGATCTAGTATGATTTTAGAATCTACCTTTTGCCCTACTCTATAAGATATACGAGATGGTAGGTTTGCTTTTATAAGCCCCGTTACAACATCAACCGATGGTCTTTGAGTAGCTACTACTAAGTGGATCCCCGATGCTCTTGCCATCTGTGCTAATCTTGCTATGGAGTGTTCTACATCTTTTCCACTAGTCATCATCAAATCAGCTAACTCATCGATTATAATTA
>JBAYYR010000146.1:0-3646 GCA_041672945.1 Sulfurimonas sp.
TTTAAAAGATAAAATAGTTGCCGATATAGGGTGCAACAATGGCTACTATATGTTTCGTATGCAAGAAGATGAGCCAAAGCTTTTAGTAGGTTTTGATCCATCACCACTTTTTATGATGCAGTTTGAGTTTATAAACCACTTTGTAAAAAGCGATATAGTCTATGAGCTTTTAGGTGTTGAGCATGTTGAGTTTTATGAGCATAAGTTTGATGTTATATTTTGTTTAGGGGTGCTTTACCATAGAAGTGACCCCATATCGATGTTAAAGTCACTAGCTAGAAGCTTAAGCGATGGTGGAGAGGTAGTGCTTGATACTTTTTATATAGATATGAGTGGGGAGTATGTGCTTAGTCCTGCACTAACCTACTCAAAGATACCAAATGTCCACTTTGTGCCATCGATAGAGGCTTTAAAAAACTGGTGCAACAAGGCTGGATTTAGGAGTTTTGAGATTTTGGCAAAAACCACTACCACAAAAGATGAGCAGAGAAAAACAGAGTGGATCGATGGTGAGAGTTTGGAGGATTTTTTACATAAAGATGATGAGAGTAAAACAGTAGAGATGTACGATGCACCAAAAAGAGTATATGTAAAACTAAAAAAAGGGTAAAAGATGGCAAAAGAGAAGCAAGAGAGTAAAGAGCATGAGCATGAAGAGCTAGATAGAAGCAAAGAGGTTGCACTAAAAACCCACTTATCTATAAACCAAGAGCTTTGTGGTGAGATAGAGTATATGGATAACTTTATGGTAAAACTTAAACTAGAGACAACTTATGATATGTTAGCTGAAGAGAATGGGCTGATCCATAGCGGGTTTATATTTGGTGCTGCTGATTATGCTGCTATGGCGGTGGTTAATGATAAAAATGTTGTGTTAGTTGCTAGTGATTGTCAGTTTTTATCGCCTGTGAGGATGGGCGATACTGTAAACTTTAAAGCAAAAGTTAGACACAAAGAGGGGAGAAAAAGAAATGTTCATGTTATTGGTGAGGTTATGGATATAAAGGTGTTTGATGGGGAGTTTAAAACAGTCATAACAGAGAACAATATCTTAAATACAAAACTTTTAGACGAAAAAGATGATTAAAAAGAGTTTTATCAGAAAAAAATAAGCTAAGAGTAAGTATAATTCCACCCTACAAATCAAGGGTTCTTAGCTCAGTTGGTTAGAGCTCCCCGCTCATAACGGGGCGGTCGGGTGTTCGAGTCACCCAGAACCCACCACAAATCTTCAAATTTTAACAACTTCTACAGATTATCTAAATCTTTTTGATGATATAATTTTAACTACAAAATACAACTTTACAAACCCTAGGTGATATTTATGAAATTTATACAGACTCGTGGAAACGATGAACTAAGAGCATCTGAAGTTACTTTTTCAGAGGCGATTTTAAACCCTATAGCTTCATTTGGTGGGCTTTATGCACCAAAACAACTCCCATTTTTAGGTGAAGAGTTTTTACAAAAACACCTAAACTCCTCATATAAAGAGTTGGCTTATGATCTTTTAAGTGTGCTAGATATCGATGTAGATGGTTTTGTCCTTAAAGATGCACTAGCTCTTTATGATAAGTTTGACAACCCAAAAGAGCCAGTTCCTGTTGTAAAAGTAAAAGATGATCTTTTTATAAGTGAGCTATATCATGGGCCAACAAGAGCCTTTAAAGATATGGCACTTCAACCTTTTGGGGTTGTTTTATCTTCTCTTGCTAAAAAACGGGGTGAAAACTACCTAATCTTAGCTGCTACAAGTGGCGACACGGGTCCAGCTGCTCTTGAGACTTTTAAAAACCGCGATGGTGTAAGAGTAGCTTGTTTGTACCCAGATGGTGGAACTAGCGATGTTCAAAGACTTCAAATGGTCACAGAGAGTGCTAAAAACCTAAAAGTTATAGGTATAAACGGGGTTTTTGATGATGCACAAAATGCACTAAAAAAACTTCTAGCTTCAGATGAGTTTAAAGCAAAACTAAAAGAGAAAAACACTTCACTCTCAGCCGCTAACTCTGTTAATTTTGGGCGAATTATATTTCAAATCATCTACCATATACATAGCTACTTAGAACTTGTTCGCCAAAAAGCGATAACTATGGGTGAGAAGGTCTACTTAAATGTACCTAGTGGAAACTTTGGAAATGCTCTTGGGGCTTATTATGCTTGGAAGATGGGACTTTTTGTAGAGAAGATCATCATAAGTTCAAATGAGAACAATGTCCTAACTAGACTTATAAAAACAGGTAAATACGACCTTAGAGGTCTAAAAGTGCAAAACACAACCTCTCCTGCTATGGATATACTAAAATCTTCTAATATAGAGAGAGTGTTATTTGATCTTTTTGGAAGCCAAAGGACATATGAGCTTATGTTAAGCCTTGATGAGAAGGAGTATTATGAGCTTAGTGCGGGTGAGCTAAAAATACTTCAAGAGAGTTTTGATGCAGATTTTTGTAGCGATAGCGAGGGTAAGGAGTATATAAAAGAGATGTTTTATAAGCACAACTACCTTTTAGACCCACACACCGCGACTTGTTTAAAATCTTACGAGAGTTGCTCAAAAGATGGAGTAAAAACCATAGCCTACTCAACTGCTGAGTGGACAAAGTTTTCACCAGTGATAGCAAATGCACTAACGGGTGAGGAGAACTCAAAAGATTTAGATGCCCTTGTAAGCATATCTAAAGAGGCAAAACTAGCTATACCTAGTATGATAAAAGAGCTTTTTTCTAAAGAGGTAGTTCAAAAAACTGTTATAGATAAAGAGCTTATAGAGAGTGAGATACTAAAGTTTATATAATAATTATTATAACTTTTTAAGAATTTTTCAGTTAGTATTATAATAATTATTATCAAAAAATCTAAATAAGATAAAAATTATCTTTTTTAACGATTTTTTTGATAAAATCTTTTTTACTAAAAACCGCAAAAGGGGATAAAGATGAGAAAAATCTTGTTTATATTTTTAACACTAGCTCTTAGTTTAAGTGGAACTCAAAAGCTAGAAAAGATCGTTATAGCAGGACCAGTTGCGACAGTTTCGCACCCATTTTTTAAGATGATAGAAGATAAGGCTCTTAGTGATGTAGCAGAGAAAGTTGAGTTTGTTTTATGGAAAAATCCAGATGAGCTTAGGGCTATTTTGCTAAACAATGGTGCATCTTTTGTCGCTATCCCTACAAATGTTGCGGCAAATCTTTATAACAAAAATATAGATATTAGACTCTTAAATGTCCCAGTTTGGGGGATTTTAGAGATACTAAGTCGTGATAAAAATGCTAAAAGTATAGACGATTTTAAAGGTAAAGAGATAGTTGTGCCATTTCGCTCTGATATGCCCGATATACTCCTTCAAGCACTTATAAAAAAAGCAGGTTATGATGTAAAAAAAGATTTTAAACTAAACTATGTCGCAACTCCGCCTGATGCTATGCAGATGATGATAATGAGAAGAGCCGATAATGTCCTACTAGCAGAACCAGCAACATCGATGGCTATGAGAAAAACAGGCTCATTTCCAGTTAGTCTTATCGCACCAGAGATATTTAGAAGTATAAAGCTAGAAGATGAGTGGGGCAGGGTTGTTGGTGGTGAAGCTAAAATCCCTACCGCAGGAGTTGCTGTAGTTGGTGGTGTTAGCGATGAGGTT
>JBAYYR010000147.1:0-3632 GCA_041672945.1 Sulfurimonas sp.
TTTTTTAGGCTTATCTAAGTAGTGGATACCCGCCTCATCTAAGAGCATACAAAAAGCGGCACTGCTACCATCCATAATAGGCACCTCATCTGCATCTAGTGTTATTTTTAAGTTGTCTATACCATAAGCATATATCGCCGATAACATATGCTCTATCGTAGATATCACATACCCATTTTTACCTATAACTGTCGCCATTTTAGTATCTACCACACTAGCAGGAGTAAGTGGAATCGACACATCTACATCGCTTCTATAAAAAACTATGCCACTATTTGACTCTAATGGATCTAGCTTAAGTTTTACAGATGAGCCTTTATGTAAGCCTATTCCGACCGCTTCTACACTCTTTTTTATCGTTGTTTGGTACATATTTACCCCTATTTTACAACTGCTTTAGCATTTGTGATTATATCTGTTATATTTAGTTTTATCCAGTTAGCATCCATCCACTCATCTGGCCTAACCTCAACACCTTGCACCACTATGCCAAAATGTAGATGATCCCCCATTGCAAAGCCACTCTTGCCACTATTTGCTATAGGAAAAAGTGGTGGTACCATATCGCCTGTGTTTACATTTATGCTAGAGCAATGCCCATATAGTGTGTAGAGTCCCAAACCGTGGTAGATTATAGGCATATTTCCATATAGACCGTTATACCCTGTATAGACAACCTCTCCGCCATTTTGTGGTTTTATCTCAGCCATCGCATTACTAGCTAAATCTAAACCCATATGGTAAGAGTCACTAACTACCTTACCGCCATAAGAAAATATCCTATGATCACCATGACTAGCTACCGCTGCTGCATTTTTTAGTGGGTACATCTTGTTTATCTTAAAATCCTCTACCAAATCTTGTGGAACTTTTGAAGTGATATCGTATATAAGCTTCTCATTTTTAGCTCTAATAGTCTCATTTATGATCTTAAATCTCTCTATATCATCACTTACACCTTGAGTCTCCTCAAACTCTTCGGCAAGCTCCGCTATTTTTCCCTTTAAAAAAGCATCAGATAGGGTGATATTTGAGACTCTAAACTTATGGTTTTGTAAAAATAGCGGTATGTGAACTTTGCTAACATTTCCCGCTTTATCATCGGCATATAGAGTTGCACTAAAGCTCTCTTCTCTAAGCGGCCATGCTATAAGTGCTATGTAGTAGCCATCTTTCATAAAAGGTTGAGCTAAAAACTTCTTACCAAAGTTTGTATCTATATATAGTTTATCAAGGTTCTCATCTTTTGCTTGAAACACAACCAAAGCTGAGCCACCTTTTGTGATCTTATATGAGTTTGAGAGTATATTTAAGTGTGGCTTATTTTTATCTACTTTAAAGCTATACTCTTTAGTTACACTATTTCCTGCAAAAAGATTCCATTTACTAGCATCATTTGCCTCAACTACCAACTTTATCTCATCTATCTTCATCGAAGATATCGCCCTTGTTGGCTCAACACTCAACTCTATAGATTTTTTTGGCTCTAGTAGTTGTTCATGATAAAGCACACTACTCTCACCTTGGCTTAACATAGTTACTTTATAGGATTTTATACCACTATCATCACTTAAAGATAGTTTTATAGGTTTTTTAAGGTTCCAATAATCTGAAGTGCTATCAAGAGAGATAAGTGGCTCATCTTGCTCAAAACTACTCGATGTAAATATATAAACTGCTCCAGCTAAAAGCAACCCTGCAACTAAAGTTGGAACTAAAAACGACTTATCTCTTTTTTTTATAAACAATCTATATCCTTGATAATATATCTTCTATATTTTTATAATCTTTTTCGAATTTTACAATCTCTAAACTAACAGATAAAACATAAATCTCTGCTAATTCTTGCTTTTGTTTAAAGATAAGCAGACTCTTTTTTACATACTCTAAATCAAAAGCTCTTTTTAAAACCCTCTTAGCATCATCTAAAGTGGCACCATCTAGATCTTCATCACTAAGCTCAAACACCGCTATGGTAGCATTTTTAACAAGTACAAACTCTCTTAACATTTTTGACTCTAAGCGGATCGCAGCTAAAGATCTTTGAGCTATTTTTATGCACTCTTCGTGTTTAGCCCCGCCACTAAGTAGCTCTTTTGCAAAAGCAAATAACATACCATCAACATCTAAAGATCTAAAATAATCACTCATCTCTAACATAGAGATATATAGAGCTGTTGCTATCTTTTGGTTTAGCTTTGTGGTAGATTTTACTAACTCTAAGAGTTTATATAAAGACTCAAGATCGCTCTTTATATGGAGTGAGTTTTCAAGCTTAGCACCTACAGATATATACAAATCAGCACTGCTTGGCATCTGTTTTTTTATATCTTTACTCCACGGTAAGATTTTTAAAAACCCATCACTATGTAGGCTCACTTTTTTATGGTGTTGCAAAACATATGAGTATATAGCACTAGCTAAAGCCAAACTTTTTATGTCGCTAGATGAGACTATCGCTATATTTTTAGAATCTTTTATAGCACTATAAAGCTTTAACAAATCATCTCCTATTTAGTTTATAAACATATGCTAAAACCTCAGCAACTGCGGCAAAAAGCTCATTTGGTATCTGCTGATCTAACTCAACTTTAGCATATATCTGCCTTGCTAGTGGCGGGTTTTGAACTACAGGGACAACATGTTCTCTTGCTACCTCTTTTATCTGTAGTGCGACATTATCCATGCCTTTTGCGACAACTAAAGGGGCTGAACTCTTTTGCTCATCGTACTTTATAGCGACTGCATAGTGGGTTGGGTTTGTTATAACCACATCGGCTTTTGGAACCTCTGCCATCATCCTTTTCATAGCAGCCTTCATCTGAATCTGCCTTATTTTATTTTTGATTCTAGGATCCCCTTCCATATTTTTAAACTCATCTTTGACCTCTTGTTTGCTCATCTTTAGCCCATCTATGTATCTTTTTCTAACCAAAAAAAGATCAATCATAGCAAATACAAATATAATAAAAAGCATAGTAAAAGCTATAATCATAAGTTTTTTACTAAGCCAATCAAACTGATCACCCATGCCAAACATAGCAACAGTAGGCAACTCTTTTATAAATATAAAAAAGAGAAAAAACCCAACACCCAAAGTTGTAAGAGATTTTAGAGTAACTTTTAGTCCATCTACTAACTTTTTTAAAGATATAACATTTTTTATCCCTTTTATAGGGTTTAATTTACTAAAATCGGGTGTTATAGGTTTAGTGGTAAATAAAAACCCAAACTGTGCAACAGAGCCAACTATCCCCGCTATAGCAACCGCAACAGCCAAAGGCAAAGCTATAAGCAAAAACTCTTTTATACTAACTAGAGCTAGATTTATAGCCATAAGTTTATCTATATCTTCACCTATAAACCTAAAATAACCCCTTGAGACATCGGTGAGTCTCTCATACATATAGGAAAATATCAACATAAAAGTTAGTATCGCTACTAAAAGGGTAAAAACCCCCGAAGTATCTTGTGATTTTGGGACATTGCCATCTTTTCTGGCATCTTGTATCTTTTTGGAAGTGGGTTGTTCAGTTTTTTCAGCATCATCAGCCATCTATATACCCACTAATCAACCCTCATCGATATATCTATCCAGTTTGCTTGGTGGATAGTTGAGCCTGTACTTATAG
>JBAYYR010000148.1:0-3623 GCA_041672945.1 Sulfurimonas sp.
CACTTCAAGCGGTATCATACGAAAAGCACAAGCTACCCCATCTATGGTTTTATAGTAGTTTGCTCTAAATCTCCCAACACCATCTAACTCAAACGAAAAGTCAAGCTCATCATCCTCTTCAAAGATTTTTCTCTGCTTATCTTCTATAAGCGCATATGCCATCTGCTCTATCTCATCGCTCTTTAAAACAGGCAGATTTAGGGGTTTTAGAGCCTTGTCTATTCTGATTTGCGGTTCGCTACCTGGGACTAAGTGTAAGTCAGATGAGTTGAAGTGTAAAACACTTTTTAGTAGTTTTTTAATATCTATTGTTTGTGATTCTTCGCTCATTTTACTACCCCATCTACTCTATAATCTTAGGTACGATAAAAAAGTTATCGCTACTTTGTGGAGCATTTGCTAGTATAGACTCATTTATATCTTTAATGCAATTTGGCTCATCTTCTCTAGTGTATGTTGAGTTATCACTCATGGCAAAAACTCCATCAGCACCGCTAGTGTCTAGTTCGCTAAGGTTATCGACATAGTTTAGTAGTTGGCTAAGTTGCTCTTTAACCTCTTCTCTTTTATCCTCTGAGATTTTAAGTAAAGAGAGTTTTTCTAGCTTCGCTAAAAGCTCATTATCTATCTGCATAAATATCCTTTTAAATTAAGTAAGGTTATATTGTATCTTATTTTGATAAAAGTTTAACAAAATATAAGGTAAGATTTTAGTTACTAAATGATTATAACAAAAGAGGTTGGTGTTGAGTTTAAAGCAAAATATTGAGATGGTTAAAGAGCGACTGAGTGCTGAGGAGCAGTTTTTTGAAAAAGCTGTTGTTACAGAGAGATTTGTTAAAAAATATAAAAATAGCATAATAGCAGTTGTCGCTTTAGTAGTTGTTGTCGCTATAGCAAATGTAGCTTATGATATCAATGCAAAAAGCAAAAAAGATACCGCAAATAAAGCACTTTTAGCCCTACTTGAAGATCGTAATAACCAAAATGCACTAAGTGAGTTAAAGAGTGCAAGTGGCAATTTGTATGAGCTATTTAAGTATAAAGATGCGATAGATACTAACGATAAAAGTGCCCTAAATAGCATAAAAAACTCAAAACAACCTATCATTGCCGATATGGCAAAGTATGAGAGTGCAACTTCTAGTGATGAGCTAAAAAACTATATGCAAAATAGTGGTGCAATATATAAAGAGTTAGCCGAACTAAGCTTAGCGGTAGAGCTTTTAAAAGAGAGCAAAAAAGATGAAGCACATAAGATTTTACAGGGTATATCTAGCGATTCATCTTTAAAATCTATGGCAGATGCACTTTTGCACTATGGAGTAAAATAACTTGAAGATATCACTACTATTTATAGCCCTTGCTATAGGTTTTTTTAGCGGTTGCTCATCTAGAGAGTACTATAAGCCAGAAGAGGTTGAGGGTAGCTGGAAGAGTTCAAAAAGTGCAAAAGAGATGGTGGTCTCAACTACAACAGCTGCACTTCTTAAAGATGGATTTGTGCAAGTTGGTTCACTAAAAACTACTATAAAACCACATAAAGATGAGCATCTAGTAGGCTCAAGTGGCGATTTTGTGATACTAGCTAAGGTTAATGGAGAACTTAGGCTAGTAGATATAAAGAGTGAAAAAGAGATAGTTTTTTCTCTTAAAAAAACTGTAGCTAGTGCCTCTGTTGATGGTGAGTTTTTAGCAGTTTTATTTGCAAATAATGAGATGGCTGTTTATAAGCTAGATGATAAAACTCTATACCTAAAAGAACAGGGTGATAGTGCTATAGTAGTAAATTCTAAGATAGTTCCGCCACTTTTTAGAGATGGTTTAGTTTTATTTCCAACACTTGATGGCAAGGTTGTTATCATAAACCTACAAACTAAACAAAAACTAAGAACAGTTATAATCGATGCTGAGAAATACTTCTCAAATGTACTCTTTTTTGAGCTACTTGTGATATTAGAAGTGTTATAAGAGATGGTAGTTTTTTATATGTTGCAACAAAGCAAGGAGAGGTTAAAAAACTAGATAGTAGCCTAAATGAGTTATCATCTAAAAAGTTTGCATTTGCTCACATACTAGGTCTTATAGCAAGTGGCGATAAAATCTATGCCGCTGAGAGAAACGGCTACCTTATAGCACTAGATAAAGATCTAGAGCATTTTAAGGTCTATAAGGCAGATATAGATGAGGATAGCTCAACTTATATATACGATAAAAACTTCTACATAGGTGATGAGCTAATTAGCGTTGAGTAGTGAACTTGAAGCCTTTATAGAGTACATAAGTGTTATAAAAGCACTTAGTAAAAAGAGTGTAGAGGCTTATAGGGGTGATCTTGTGGCTTTAGAAGATGAGCTTCAAAAACCCCTTATTTTACTAGATACTACGACTCTTTTTTCACTTCTAAGTAAATACAAAAACCGCCGAACACTAAACCGTAAACTATCAAGTATAAATGCTTTTTTTGATTATTGTTATAAAGAGGAGTTTATAGAGCAAAAGCAGAAGCTAAAACTCTCAAAAATCCCAAAACTTCTACCTAGATTTTTAACATATGAGCAGATAGATTTGGCTCTTAATGGTATAGATAAAGCTACCACTATAGGGCTTAGAGACTATGCACTTATACTTTTTTTATATGCAAGTGGAACTCGCATAAGTGAGTGTTTGGCTCTAAGAGCTGATGATATAGAAGATGGTTGGCTTAGAGTTCGCGATGCTAAGGGGCAAAAAGAGAGGCTAGCTCCTGTTGCTAGTGTCGCTATAGAGGCTATAAAAGAGTATATGAGTGCAAGGGAGTTTAAGAGTGAACTTGTGTGGTTAAACTATCAAGGTAAAAAACTTAGTAGAGTATCTGCTTTTAAGATAACTCAAAAGTATTTAGGGGTTTCGCCACATATACTAAGGCACTCATATGCCACTTCGCTTGTTAGTGGCGGGGCTGATCTTAGAGTTGTGCAAGAGCTTTTAGGTCACTCATCTTTACTCACAACACAGATATATACACATGTGCAAAAGCAAGAGCTAAAAGATACCCTTGAAGCTTGTCATCCTATGGCTAAGGTGTGGTAAAATATGACCTATATTTTTGGAGTAGATAGATGAAGTTAGTTATTGCTATAGCCATAATTATAGTTGTTTTATTTTTGTCGCTATCTTTAAGCTCAACAAAGATAGTAACCACAAAAGTAACAGATGGCTCAAACCCCATAACTATGGAGCTAGGAGTCTATCAAGATAGCGATTGCGGTATGGTTATAGATTCGCTTGAGTATGCTTCACAAGTTATAAGCGATAATAAAGCTTGGTTTTTTCACGATCATGGTGGTATGGTAAAGTGGCTAGATACAAAAGAGTTTAAAACAACTGCAACTATATGGGTTATGAGTAGAGATACCCATGAGTGGATAGATGGTAGAGTTGCTTTTTATAGTGATGATGAATTAACTCCTATGGAGTATGGTTTTGGTGCATATAGAGATAAAAAAGATAATTTTATAGACTTTAAAGAGATGAGCCTAAGGGTATTAAGGGGTGAGACTTTGCAAAATCCCATAATCAAAAAGCAAAAATATCATGGAAATAATTAGTTTTAGCTCAATTGCTACTATAGCTTTTTTAGG
>JBAYYR010000149.1:0-3589 GCA_041672945.1 Sulfurimonas sp.
CTTCATAAACAAGCAACATCTTTGCATATCTCTCATCTTTGTTTACAAGCCCCGCTTCATATAAAAACTGCGAAGCTACAAAATCGACTTTTTTGAGTTTATCGTACGAAGCAAAACTAAGATAGAGTAGATCTTTAGCCCGTGTAACAGCGACATAAAAGAGCCTTCTCTCCTCTTCTATAGAGCCACTTTGATTCATAAGTTTTCGGTTAGGAAACCTCCCATCCATAAGGTCTATCACATAAACCTCCTTAAACTCAAGCCCTTTAGAGGCATGGATACTAAGCAAGTTTACCCCCTCACCTTGAGTAAGGTCGTTTGAGCCTAGTATCATCGCATTTAAAAACCTCTCGCTATCTTTATATGGTTTACTAAGCTCTTCTAGAAGATATAGTTTTCGTCTTATGCGACTAAGCGACTCATCTTTTAGCTTCATATCTAAACTTCCATCTCTTAGAGTCGCTCTTTGGGTGCTAAGTATATCAAATACATAACTACAAACATCACTAGATATAATCTTTTTTATGATTTTTAGTGGATCGCTCATCTGCTTTAACTCTAAAAAAAGTCTATAAAAATCATATAAAAAACTTCCACTCTCTTTGGTTAATCGTGGATGTTTTAAGATAGGATTTTGCAAAAACCTCTCATCAAAACCTAGTTTTAAAAACTTAGCACTACTACCTAGCTCAAGCATATCATCAAAAAGCCCTAGCTGAGTACTTTGTCTTTTTTTCTCAAATGGATTTGTTATAGTTTTATCGGGTGAGATAAATCCTCTATATATATCGCCACCACCTAAGGTTCTAAGTGCTACAAATATATCTTTAGCAGCAGCACTCCCTAAGCCTTTGGCATACTCTATTACATGGATAAAAGCCATCATATCGGAGTGATTTAGAGCTAGAGTATATATATCTAAGACTGCTTTTATCTCTTTTGCATCGAAAAAACTATTGCCACCTTTTCTTTTTGATGCAATCCCTAGCTCCCTTAGAGCCACCTCAACCCCATCGGCTGAAGAGTTGTTGCGAAATATAACTGCTATCTCATCTCTTGGTGTGCTTGAAGTAGATATCTTTGAAGCTATACCATGATACTGCTCAAAAAGCTCTCCAAAAACCAAAAGTTTTGGCGACTCAAAACTCCCATCTCTTGTAACCTCTAGCCTTTTTGGGTAGATACGCTCATTGTACTCTATAACTTTAGATGCAAGGGATAGAATGGGTGTCGATGAACGGTAGTTTTTAGTTAGTGTTAGGACATTTGAGTTTGGGTAGATTTTAGAAAATGAGGCTATTATGTTTATATCGGCACCATTAAAAGCATAGATACTTTGATCATAATCCCCAACACAAAAAAGTGATGGTGGACTCATTGCCTCTATGAGTGTGCCTTGAAGGGCATTTGTATCTTGATACTCATCTACTAAAACCTCTTTATATCCTAACTCTCTTTGCTCACATAAAGACCTAAATTTTAACAGTAAATCGTTAAAGTTTACATACCCATACTCATCTTTTAGAGCCTCAAACTCATCGACAATATCTGCATAAATCATCGCAAATGGGCTGTGTTCTGGGTAGTTTAGCTCTATCCACTCTTCAAAGTTACGGTGCAACTCTGTATTTTGAAAGTATGAGTAGATATCATAAAGATACCCTGCTGTGTAGGCTTTTGTCTCAGAACCTAGGTGTGAAAATACCCTCTTTTCGTGGACACTTCTAAAGAGTGTTTTTAGCTCTCTTTGTTGTTTTAGAGCTACTTTTTTATCTAGTTTTTTTAACCATCTGTAGCTTATGGAGTGGAAAGTCCCTGCATCTATAGCACTTGAAACCTCTTTACCAAAATACTCACCCACACGAGCCACCATCTCCGCTGCTGCTTTGTTTGTAAAGGTAAGCAAAAGTATCTCATTTGGCTTTACACCTTGAGCTAAAAGATGAGCTATTCGACCCACTATGGTTGAAGTTTTTCCTGTTCCTGCCGAAGCGATAATTAGGTTATGCGTGTGAGTCGAAGTTGCGGCTGATAGCTGTTCTTGATTTAGTCGTGAAAGGGGCATATGTAAAAAACCCTAAGGAGTCCTTAGGGTATAAAAACTACTGTCTAGTAGGGATTTTAAGAGCTTTGATTTTAGAGATTATTGAAGAGATCATGCTCATTTTCTCTTCCTCTTTTTTGATAGAACTCTCAGCTCCCATCTTAAACTCTTCCATTTTTTTATCTAGGTAGTTTGTAGTAAACTTACCATCTTTAAAGTCTTGGTCTCTAACTATCTCTCTATGAAGACCTAAGTTTGTTGTAAAACCTTCTATATGGTACTCATCTAAAGCACGAGTCGCTTTTTTAACTGCACCTTTCCAGTCTATACCCCAAACTATAAGTTTTCCTATCATAGAGTCGTAGTTTGCTGGAACAGTATACCCTGCATATAGTGCTGAGTCAAGTCTAACACCTGGGCCACCTGGAGTGTGATACTCTACTACTGTACCAGTTGATGGGAAGAAGTTCATTTGTGGATTTTCAGCATTTACCCTAAACTCTATCGCATAGCCTTTAAACTGAATCTCCTCTTGAAGGTATATCATCTTATCACCCTCAGCGATTTCGATCATCCTTTGTATGATATCAATTCCAGATATAATCTCTGTTACTGGATGCTCAACTTGAACCCTTGTATTCATCTCAATAAAGAAAATATTGTCATTTTCATCTATAAGATACTCAACAGTTCCAACACTCTCATAACCTAGTTTAAACATAGCTTTTGTAGAGATTCTATAAAGCTCTCTTCTAACTGCTGCACTTAGTCTAGGTGATGGTGCTATCTCTATCACTTTTTGGTGTCTTCTTTGGATAGAACAGTCTCTATCACCTAAGTGGACAACGTTTCCGTATTTATCGGCTATGATTTGGATCTCTATATGTCTTGGGTTTTCAACATACTTCTCTATAAAAACCTCACCTCTACCAAAAAACTTGATAGATTCATTTGTAGCAGCTTCAAAAAGAGACTTAAACTCATCCTCTTTTCTAACTATTCTCATACCTCTACCGCCACCACCAAAAGCAGCTTTTATGATCACTGGAAAACCTATCTCTTTTGCTACTTTTGTAGCTTCAACTATATCTAGTACAGGCTCATCAGTACCCTCCAAAACAGGAACACCAACTTTTTTCATAGCAACTTTTGATGCCATTTTGTCACCAAAAAGTGCGATATGCTCAGGTTTTGGACCTATAAAGATGATCCCATTATCTTCACAAGCTTGTGCGAAGTCAGCATTTTCACTCAAAAACCCATAACCAGGGTGGATAGCATCACAGTTTGCTTTTTTAGCAAGTGAAATGATCGGCTCGTAGTTTAGATATGCTTGAAGTGGATCGCCCATAATCGGGTAACACTCATCAGCTTTTTTTATCCAAAGACCCTCTGTATCAACCTCTGAAAATATCGCCACACTCGTGACCTCAAGCTCTTTACAGGCTCTTACTATTCTAAGGGCTATCTCACCACGGTTGGCGATAAGCACTTTTTTGATTTTCTTCATACTATTCCTTATTTTTTAACAAAATATTAGTTTTG
>JBAYYR010000150.1:0-3572 GCA_041672945.1 Sulfurimonas sp.
GATTTAGGAGTTAGGAGTTAGGAGTTAGGAGTTAGGAGTTAGGAGTGCTGTCATTCCAAACTCAACACTCAACACTCAACACTCAACACTCATAACTCATAACTCAACACTAACCCAAAGCTGTGTTACTTTTTTACACAAAGTGATAAAATAATTATTTTTTACTTAAAAGCCAAAAAAGCCCTTAAAATGGCTAAAAAATGACATAAAATAGCCTAAATTGGTACTAATATAATATTAATTTATAACATAGCAAACTAGGGATTATTTAGCCTTAACTTGTTTACTAATCGTTTAACATTCGCTTAAGAAACACTTCTCTATAATGGTTTCATTCTTAAATTAGGAGAGAAAATGAAAAGATCGTTAAAATTAGCAGTGGTAGCAGCACTAGCACTAGGAGCTACAAGTGCATTTGCAACAAATGGTTCTGTGATGATAGGTACGGGTGCTAAAGCTCGTGCAATGGGTGGAACTGGTATAGGTGTGAGTCATGGTGCTGAGTCGGCTTTAACAAACCCAGCTATGATATCTATGATAAAAACTGATAATGAAGTTTCTATCGGTGGTACACTTTTTATGCCAAATGTTAAATATAGTGCAAAAGATAGTACAGGTGGTATGTTTGATGCTTCAGAGAAAAAGAGTGATGCAGATACATTTGTGATACCAGCAGTTTCAGCAGCTAGTAAGGTAAATGATAACTTCTATATGGGTGTTGGTATATGGGGGACAAGTGGACTAGGTGTGGACTATAGAGATCATGGTGCGGGTCACATGAATATGGTAACATCACTTCAATCTATGCAGTTTGGTGTGCCACTTGTTTATGCACAAGATGGTTTTGCTATAGGGGTTACTCCGATAGTTCAATATACTTCACTTGATATTAACTATATGGATATGATGAGTGGTAATGATGTTGGTCAAGGTCAGGCAACAGATATTAACTTTGGTTTTAATGTTGGTGTAAAACATACGATAGATGATATAACTGTTGGTGCTGTTTATAAGTCAAAGATAAAAGCAGATATAAAAGATCAACTTGTTAATGCTATGGCACCTATGGAAGTTGGACCGATGGGTTTTGTAAATAGTGATAATACACGATACTCAAATACCAAGCTTGCTTCTCCAGCTGAGCTTGGTGTGGGTATAAGCTATAAACTAGGTGAGAGTACTTTTGCATTTGATTATAAGCGTATATTTTGGAGTGATGCAGATACCTACAAAGACTTCAAATGGCACGATCAAGATGTGTTTGCTCTAGGTTATGAGTACGATGCTGGTAAGTGGGCTGCTAGAGCTGGTTATGAGTACGGTAAATCTGCTGTTAGAAATACAAGCAACACTTTAGTAAATATGTTTAATGCACTAGGTTTCCCAGGGACTCAAGAGCATCACTTAACTACTGGTGGTAGTTATGCATTTAGCGATAAAGTGAGTATAGATGGAGCGCTAACTTACGGTTTTCAAAGTAAAAAAACTTTAGATATACCTATGAATGGTAAAGCTACTGTTAAACACTCTGAAGTTGGTCTTACTCTACAACTTAACTATAACTTCTAAGCTACTTAGTTAGAGGGTTTTTTTAAAGGGTTGCCTTGAAGTTTTTCAAGGTGACCCTTTTTTTATGGTTGTTTTTTTT
This sequence comes from Sulfurimonas sp., assembly GCA_041672945.1. GTDB lineage: Bacteria > Campylobacterota > Campylobacteria > Campylobacterales > Sulfurimonadaceae > JBAYBZ01. Next base: position 1,649 of record JBAYYR010000150.1, read on the forward strand.
GAGTTGAGTTATTCACCTTTAAGTACTAAAAGTGTACTATAATCATCACATACTTTTATATAAGGGGATAGAGATGTCACTAAATCGTAGAGATGCCATAAAATTAGGTGGCTTAGCACTAGCTAGTAGTGCGATAAGCTTAGAGGCTTCAACTAACAAAAACATAGACTATAAAGCTCCACTACCAGAAACTAAAAACAAAAGAGTAGTAGTAGTTGGTGGTGGATGGAGTGGTCTTAGTGTAGCTAAAAATGTAAAGCTACTAGCTCCTGAAGTTGATGTTGTACTAGTTGAGAGTAGATATGAGTTTATATCATGCCCATTAAGCAATCTATGGTTAGTAGATAAGGTGAGCTTAGAGTATTTGACACACGATTATATACAAGCTGCTAAAGAGTACAACTACACTTTTTTCAATGCAACCGCAACAGATCTAGATAAAGAGAATCAGATTTTAAAAACAAGCAATGGCGATATAAAGTACGACTACTTAGTGTTATCTCCAGGGATTGACTATGATTACTCAAGATGGTCAAAGGGTGATCTTGCATTTGAGCAAAGACTATATAGTGAATACCCACCTGCTTTTAAACCAGGGAGTGAACATCTAAGCTTAAAAAACAAGATCAAAAACTTTAAAGGTGGTAACTTTATACTAACAGTTCCAGCAGGAAACTACAGATGTTTACCAGCACCTTATGAGAGAGCTTGTGTTATAGCTGATTATTTTAAACAAAACAAGATAGATGGCAAAGTGATACTTATAGACCCAAATCCAACCATAACCATAAAAGAGAAAGGGTTTAGCTCTGCTTTTAAAAACCTATATAGTGGCTACATAGAGTATCTAAGTGGAACAGAGATAGAGATGATAGACTTAGATAACAAAGTGGTTCATACTGAGTTTGAAGAGATAGAGTTTAGCGATGCTTCGTTTTACCCACAAGTTAGAGGTGCCAAGATACTTGAGAGATTTGGTTTAGCTAAAACTGCTAAAAACCTACTTGAAGCAGATATAGACCCGCTTACTTATGAGGCAAATGGTGCTAAAAATGTTTTTATAGCAGGTGATGCTAGACCTATGGGGTTTTCAAAATCGGGCAATACTTCACTAACAGAGGGGCGAATAGTCGCTGCTCAAGTGGTTTCAAAGATGAAAACAGGCAAAACTTTACCGTGGAGTTCACCTACTACTCAGTGTTTTTCAGCAGTTAGCATCAACCCTGAGAAGAGTATATTTGTAACAACAGACTACTCTTATGATCCTAAAGATAAGACATTTGATTTTTATAACACTGTGCTTAGTGAAGATATAGAAAAAGATGGGCTTCAAAATGCTGAGTTTCTTTATGGATGGGCCGATGCGGTATATAATGATATGTTAGCTACTAAGCCAAAAAAAAAGGGTTTAAGCCCTTTTTTTATAGAGTAGCATATCTAGTTCACTCATACTCTCTTCTAGGGTATCTAGTGGTTTGTTTAAAGCGGCATACTCTAGGCTAAATGTTATAGTCTCTTGGTGGGTGTCTTTTAGCTTTGTCAAGGCTACTTCGTGCTCAACTTTTTTGCAAAACTGCTCTATCGCTTCATCTGAGATATCTACTAGTATGACACAAAACTCATCTTCGCTATATCTAGCTACTATATCATCTTTTGTGGTGCTTGTTCTTATGATATCGGCTATTTTTACTATGATGGTATCTTTTATGTGGCTTCCGTACTTGCTTGTGATGGCTTGATGGTTGTTTAGCCTAAAGAGTACCATAGCAAAGCTTGTTTCACACTCAGTATCAAAGTAGCTACGGGCTAGTTTGATAAAGTGGTGTTTGGAGTAGAGTCCGCTTAATGAGTCGCGACTCATACGGTTTGTGAGTGAGTGGATGTTTTCTAGTGACTCTATGGTGTTGTTTATGCGACATATAAA
>JBAYYR010000151.1:0-3560 GCA_041672945.1 Sulfurimonas sp.
TAAAAAAAGTACTATACTCTATGTTTGGCGAGATGGTAAAAATATAGCTGGATATGCTTTAGGGGTAATCATAAACAGACAAAATATATGGTTTAACTCTCTAGCAGTTTTAAAAGAGTATCAAAGTAGTATTGTGGCAAAAGAGCTTTTTAGGGCTATAGAGGAGTATGCTAAAGATAGCCATTTTAAAACAGTTATACTTGAGATAAGAGCCGATAATAAGGCTCTTTTTCGTAGATATACCAACTTCGGATATAAAAAGTTTAAAGATATAGCTAGTTACTACCCAGATGGTATGGGTGCGATTAGGCTTATAAAACTCCTATCTGCTTAGTGCTGCTTTAACATCATCATCAGCCATAGAGATATTCCATGCAGGTTCCCAAACAAGGTCTATCTCAACCTCTTTTATACCCGCCATTTTTTTTACAGCATCTTTAACCCACTGAACTATCATCTGGTGCATTGGACAAGCTTTTGTTGATAGTGTCATCTTTACATAAGCATTTCCATCATCATCACAAGATGCATCATATATAAGCCCCATCGCTACAAGGTTAAACCCAACTTCAGGGTCAATAACAGTCGAAATCGCTAAAAATAGCTCCTCTTTTGAGTACATATCAAACTCCTTTAAAATTTATCATATATATAACACTTCTTAAAAATGCTATAGAACTAACCACTAAAAATGAGGCTCCCGCCATAAGAAGTGCATCGCTACCAAGAAGTATAGCCATGGTTATAACTACAACTCCAACAACACCAAAAACAAGTTGAGCCTCTGAGCTTTTTTTTGGAAGCATATCGGCTAACATAGGTACTTTTTGCTTTCCAACAAGTGGTGAAAATCTATCGAACCAGACCAAAAACGGCACTATTTTGTACATATGACCAGTTATAGTAAAGCCAAAAAGTGAGAAAAAAAGTAAAAATGACATAGCTAAAACTAGTGGCTCATAAGAGCTAAATAGATAAATTAGCCCAAAAGCTAAAGCTATAAGCATCGATATATAGGCAAATATAAGTGATTTTGCATAGATATCTATCTCTTTTCTAGCTCTTGTTTTAAATATAGTTTTGACAAGGTTAAAGTAAACTATAAGTGAAGTAAAACCAACCCCATAAGCGACATACTCAAGTGGAGTAAAACTTACAAATGAGTTAAGCACCACCAGAGATACCGATATGCTCATAAGGCTCATAGAGAGTTTAAGTGGTTTTTGACTAAATCCATGAGAAAGCCCAAACATAGGTAAAAGTACCACCGAAAGACCCATAAGAGTTATAAATATATATCCACCAACTACCGAAAATACATGAGCTTTTAAAAATCTAGATATATCAAGTTCAATCATCCCTGCATAGGCTAGTGCCATAACTATCCCAAAAGCTATACCAAAAAGTAAAAAGATATTTGAGATAAGTACACTACTCATAACTAAGCTTAACTCTTTTACTTTTTTTAGTGTTAAAAATATCTCAAATATAAAAATACTAAACGATACAAGAACCACAGTTCCACCAAATGGAAGAAGAGTTGGATATAGCCAAAAACCAAATGCCATAAGCAAAGAACCAACCAAAAGTAGTGGCCAAATAGCATAAAAAAGCTCAACTGCAAAGTGTCCCACTTCAAGCACAACAGGGACTAGTTGAGCCATCGCTCCAAAGATTATCATCATTACAAAACCAAGTAGGTATATATGTGTAAAAGCTAAAAGAGCATTATCTTGAAGTGCTAAACCATCGACCGATAGGAAAAAAAACAGCACCATCGATATAACATAAAATATACTCCCAACAACAAAATAGGGGAGTATTAGTTTAAATGGTGGTGCAAAATCTTGCGAAACTGAAAACATATAGTTAGTGTTTTATATCATCAAGATCGCTAGAGCTAGTAGATGAGTTATTGCTAGTAAAAGTAACCTCAGCTAGTCCATCATCTAGGGTTCTACTCTCGTGGCTAAAGTCATCTTCTAGTTTAGAAAATAGTCCACCAGGGAGTTTGTGGTTTATCATAACTAGTTTATCGTTTGTACCTTTTATGAGTTTAAGTCCACTCATCGCATTTACCATAGGCTCTGGTGGTCCACACTTTGAGCTATCAAAGTAGTATGTACTTTGCCCATCTTTACTAAGTTTAAAAAAATCAACCGTAGCACCCGCTACTTCTACTTTTTGTGCATCTGCTGGAATATGTGACATAATCTTATCCTTTTAAAAAATAACTCTTAGCATTATAGTTTAGTAGGGTTTGATTGTATTTGATATGTATCAATGCTATCTTATCTGCCCATCTCCATATATCTTAAACTTGTAAGTTGTAAGCCCCTCTATCCCCATAGGTCCTCTTGCATGGAGTTTATTTGTGCTTATGCCAACCTCAGCTCCAAAGCCAAAAACCCCACCATCGGTAAATCTTGTTGAAGCATTTACATAAAGGGCTGCCGCATCAATAGAGTTTAAAAACTTCTCAGCCGTGCTTATATCTTGAGTGATTATCGCCTCTGAGTGACCTGAGCCAAATTCAACTATATGCTCTATCGCCCCATCTACTCCATCTACTACTTTTATATTTAGTATATTTGCAAGGTACTCTGTATGAAAATCCTCATGAGTCGCCTCTTTTACATCTATAATAGCTCTTGTTTTTTCACACCCTTTAAGTAGAGTTTTGTGTTTATCAAACTCAGCTTTTAGTTTTGGCAAGATATCTTTAGCGATCAAGCTATCTACTAAAAGTGTCTCCATAGCATTACAAACCCCGCTTCTATGGGTTTTGGCATTTATCGCTATGCTTATAGCTTCAGCCTCTTTTGCATCTTTATCTATATATGTATGACACTGCCCTTTATCGTGCTTAACCACCGCTACACTAGAGTTTTTATTTACAAATCTAACTAGAGCCTCACCACCCCTTGGTATGATAAGATCTACATATTTGTCCATCTTTATAAGTTTAGCAACACCCTCTCTTGTGGCATCTGGTAAAAGTGAGATGAGCGAGGTTGGAAGGTTATGTTTTTTTAGAGTCGCTTGTAGAGCCATAGCTATTGCTTCATTTGAGTTTTGAGCCTCTTTGCCACCTTTTAGTATGCAAACATTTGAGCTTTTAAAACAAAGTGCAGCGGTGTCGCTTGTAACATTTGGGCGAGATTCGTAGATGATCCCTATGACTCCTATTGGTATAGTAACTTTTTGGATATTTAGCCCATTTTCAGTACTCCATCCATCTAGCACTCTACCTACTGGGTCTTTTAGTGCCGCTATCTCTTCAATCGCTACCGCCATAGACTCTATGCGAGACTCATCTAGAAATAGCCTATCTTTAAGGGCAGATGATAGTTCTATCTCATCGGCATATTTCATATCAAGAGCATTTGCTTCTATGATATTTAGGGTGTTTGATCTTATAGAGTTTGCCATATCTCTTAGAACTTCATTTTTTTTAGTTCCACTTAGATTCATCAAAACTCTACTAGCACTTTTTGCATCTTTTAAAAATTTTTCCATTTCCACACTCTTTGTTTTTTTGTTATACTAATGCAATTATA
>JBAYYR010000152.1:0-3559 GCA_041672945.1 Sulfurimonas sp.
AGGTTTATATGATGCTAAATCGCAGAAGTGGCGGATGGCCTACATCGATATTTTGTACACCAGATAACAAGCCTATATTTGCGGGAACATATATACCGCCCTACTCAAATGAGGGGAGCATTCAGGGGATGGGATTTGTTGAACTAAGTAGCCTTATAGCATCCAAAGTCTCTGCTTATGATGAGGATCTGCTTAAGAGTGCAAATGAGATAGAGAAGTTTTTAAACAAACAAGAGCATCCAAAAGAGGCGACAATACTAAAAGAAGATATAGTTAAAAACTTCTTACACCAAGCCAAAAACAACTACGACACACACTTTGGTGGCTTTAGCGTAGCTCCAAAATTTCCTCAAGCAAACACCATAAATGCACTACTTTTTATCGATAGATTATATGGTGATAAATCGGCAAAAGCGATGGTTTTAAACACCCTTACAAATATGGCAAAAGGGGGGATGTATGACCTAGTGGAGGGTGGATTTTGTAGATATAGTGTAGATGAGAAGTACTTAGTGCCTCATTTTGAGAAGATGCTATATGATAATGCACTCCTTTGTGAACTCTACACAAATGCCTACATAACCTATAAAGATGAGAACTTTTTAAAAATAGCAAAAGAGTGTGCCGATTTTTGGCACAACTGTGCTAGTGAAGATTATCTTATGTTTAGTGCCTTAGATGCCGATACCGACGGTGAAGAGGGCGAATACTACATATATAGCTACGAGGAGTTAGTAGAGATTTTTAACAAAGATGAGTTAAGTGAGCTAAATGTTAGTAAAAATGGCAATTTTGAGGGTAAAAATATCATAAGAAGCGAATATGCCCATAAGCACAAAGATAGACTCAAGAGCCTTAGAGATAAAAAAACATACCCATTTATAGACAAAAAAGTGCAAACTTCGTGGTCTTCTATGATGATAAAGGCTATGTTTATCTTAGGAAGAGTAGATGAAACCTATACAAAAAGAGCTAAAGAGTACCTAAACAAACTACTCTATACACTTTTTATAGACTCAAAACTCTACCACACTACCCTATTTGGCAAAGAGCCTAAAATAGAGGCTTTTTTAGAGGATTATGCTTTTTTAGCGACTGCACTTATAGAGGCTTATAGCTCAACACTAGATGAGTTTTATCTTGTAAAAGCACAACAAATAACAAACAAAGCACTTGAACTTTACTACGATAAAGGGGTTTGGAGATTTAGCACAAACTATGATAGTAAGGCTGATTTAGCCGATAACACCTACACAAGCCCTATATCTACCATGGTAGATGCCCTTTTAACTCTTGCACTGCTTTTAGATGATGATAAATACAAACACTTCGCACACAAAACACTAGAGTACAACTCCTATGATCTAGCTAGAAGACCCATCTATTACCCAAATATGCTCCTTCAAGCACTAAAATATATAAAAGGTCATAGAGTTATAAAAGCTAAAGATGCCAAAAATGTAGATTTAAACTCATTTGATTACCCATTTGTGCTGAAAAAACTTAGCGAAGATGAGGGCTTTATGGTGTGTGGTGAGAAGAGTTGCTTTAATGCTACAAAAAATATATACGAACTAAACGATATACTAAATGGGAGTCTTTAATGAAACTAGGTGTAAACATAGACCACATAGCAGTCCTAAGAGAGGCTAGAAGGGTAAACGATCCAGATATATTAGAAGCACTATATGTAGCTACTAGAAGTGGGGCTGATCAGATCACCATCCACCTAAGGGAAGATAGAAGACATATACAAGATATGGATGCTTATAACATAGTAAAACACTCATCTTTGCCTGTAAACTTAGAGTGTTCACTAGATAAAAATATACTAGGTATCGTCTGTGAGCTTGCACCATACCGTGCAACTTTGGTTCCTGAAAAAAGAGAAGAGATAACCACTGAGGGTGGATTAGATGTACTAAAGTATCAAAATGAGATAAAAAAAGCGATAGAACTTTTAAATACTCACGATATAGAAGTTTCACTATTTGTCGATCCAGATGAGCAGATGATTAAAAGCTCTTATGAGTTAGGGGCTAGTATGGTTGAGCTTCACACTGGGAGCTTTGCAAATCTTTTTGGTATGCTCTATGGCTCACTTGCTAACTCAAACCACTCCATTAAAGAGCTAGAACTTGGTAGAAGTGAGTTAAAAAAGAGATTTAAAAACTCTATAAAAGAGCTAGAAAACTCAGCAAAATATGCCAAAAGTTTAGGGCTTGAAGTAGCCGCTGGACATGGGCTAAACTACAACAACATAGGCTACATTACCGCCATAAAAGAGATAGAGGAGTTAAATATCGGTCAAAGCATAGTAGCTAGATCTGTTTTTAGCGGACTCTCTTGTGCCATAAAAGATATCAAAAGCCTTATAAGTTAAAATGCCAAATACTCTATCTACTGTTTTTAAAACACTATCTTTAAAAAGTCCACTTGTGCTTTTTATAGCTTCACTTTTTATAGCACTTATCATCGCTTATATACCTACTTATGAGCTAGAAAAAAATGGTGTTACTATGCTATTTATACTAGTTTTTGTGGCACTCCTTTGGATCAGTGAAGCGATACCCGCCTTTGCTGTTTCGCTACTAGTTATAGCACTAGAGGTTGTGCTTTTGGGCTTTGATGGCTTTAATTTTAAAAGTGGCTCTAAGGAGTGGGAGTACTACCTTTTACCTTGGTCCTATCCGCTTATATTTTTGTTTTTGGGTGGATTTATCATGGCTAGTGCCGCTTCAAAAACAAAACTCGATCTTTGGCTTGCTAAAAAAGTTATATTTATAGTTGGTGGAAGACCTAAAAATATCTTGCTAGGGTTAGTTGCTGTTACTTTTACACTCTCTATGTTTATCTCAAACACCGCAACTGCTGCTATGATGATGAGTATACTCTCACCTATGCTACTAAAGATAAAACCATCAAACCCTTTTAATAAAGCTATACTTCTATCGGTTTTAGCTGCTATAAATCTAGGTGGTATGACTACCATCATAAGCACCCCGCCAAATGCGATAGCAGCGGGTATGCTAGGTGAAAATGCTCCATCGTTTTTAGGGTGGATGGCATATGCGGTTGTCCCATCTGTAGCGATTTTAGCGATACTACTTTTTATCATCTACAAACTCTATCCATCTAGCGAACCATATATCCAGTTAAAGAGCCTAAAAGAGGTAGATCACTTTGATGATTCAACAAAAATCTTCTCAAAGATACCAACTATCCCTAGCTGGAAAAAAAACATAACTATGATAATCTTTGCCATAACCATACTTCTTTGGATGAGCGAACCACTTCATCATATCCCCATAACTGTTGTATCTTTTGTCCCTATCATAGGTTTTACACTATTTGGGATACTAGATGCTGATGATATAACCAAAATCAGATGGGATGTTATCATACTCATAGTAGGTGGGCTTAGCCTTGGGCTTGGAGTGAGTAAAACAGGGTTAGATAGCTGGTTTGCTTCACTAGTGCAAGTAGAAAATATGGAGATATTTTTAGTGGCGGTTGTTTTTAGTTACATAGTTATACTTATGTCAAACTTTATGAGCCA
>JBAYYR010000153.1:0-3545 GCA_041672945.1 Sulfurimonas sp.
TTGCTGCTACTACTACATAGATATGTGCTTTTAAGTTTTCATTCATCATTAAAATTTTATCCTAATTAGATACAATATATCCAAAAAAATAGGGGTGACTTTGAGCTGGGGTATATTGATTTTAGCAGGTTTATTTGAAGTAGCTTGGGCTGTAGGGTTAAAATATAGCGAAGGCTTCTCAAAACTAACCCCCTCTATCATCACCCTTGTTGCTATGGCTATTAGTATCTATCTCCTAAGCCTTGCTATGAGAGATATCCCTCTTGGAAGTGCCTATGCTATCTGGGTAGCTATAGGGAGTGTTGGGGCGGTTATCGCTGGGGTAATTTTGTTTGATGAAGAGCTAAATCTACTCAAAATCACCTCGATGCTACTTGTAGTAGCTGGGATAGTTGGGCTAAAACTATCCTCTAGTACATAACTAACTCTTATAGACACTCTTCATAACCTCTTCCATGTCGTGGGCCTCTTTTTTGGCATCTATAACTATACTCTTATCGTACTCTAGCTCTTTTTTACTAAGTTTTGAGTCGTATTTTACATTTGCTAGTATAAACTTTATAGTATTTAGTCTCGCTTTTTTCTTGTTGTTTGTCTTTATGATGGTCCATGGTGCATGAGCTGTATCTGTAGCACGAAGCATTCTATATTTTGCCATGCTATACTCATCCCAAAGCTCTTGCCCTAGAGCATCTATATCTGAGAGTTTAAACTGCTTTAGCGGGTCTGTTTTTCTTGATTTTAATCTTTTAGCTTGTTCATCTTTTGTTATAGAGAAGTAAAACTTAAATATCTGAGTCTTATCATCTTGTATCATCTTCTCAAAAACAGGGGCATCTTCTAAAAACTTTTGATACTCTCTTTCGCTACAAAATCCCATAACAGGCTCAACCATAGCACGGTTATACCAGCTTCTATCAAACATAACTATCTCACCAGCTGAGGGTAGATGTTTTACATACCTTTGAAAGTACCACTGAGTCCTCTCCTCATCATTTGGCTTAGCCAAAGCTACCACTCTAGCACCCCTTGGGTTTATATGTTCAGTTATTCGCTTGATGATACCACCTTTTCCCGCAGTATCTCGCCCCTCAAATATAAAAATAACCTTTAAGCCATTTTTCTTAACATACCCTTGAAACTTTAAAAGCTCTACCTGAAGCCTCTCTAGCTCTTTTTCATAGTTTTTCATAGTTTTTGCCTTGCTCATCTTTTTACATCAACCTCATCTAGCATACTAAAGAGTCCATCGACCTCTTTTCCGCCTCTATCTGAGTGTATCAAGGTGCCATCACTCCTTAAAAAGTAGTGTCTAGGGACACCTTGAGTCTCAAAATACTCTGGTACTTTATGTCTATCTCTAGAGAGATAAACTAGTACAAACTCTTCATTTAGTCTATCTATAACCTCTTTTTTAGATAGTGTTTGCTCTTTGTATCTATCGCACCACCTACAAACATCAGCCCCTATAAAAACATATATATCTTTATGCTCTTTTTTAGCGACTCTTAGCGCCTCATCATAGCTATGAAGCCATGGCAAATCAGATGCCAAAAGCCCCATAGATAAAACTAAACTCATAATAAAAATCTTTAACATACCCCATACCTTTTAATATGTTATCATACTACAAAAAAGTTTATGGGGCAAATATCATGATAGCAAAGATGCTTTTAGGTTCAAAACAAGTCGATAAAGGTAGCTATACAACAAGACTAAACCCTTATAGTGGCGATGTTGCTTCTAGAGCAGTTTTATGTGATGAGGGTGATGTAAAAGAGGCTTTTAAGATCGCCAAAATAGCATCAAAAGAGGCTAAAAAAACAACTATTTCACAAAGGTGTGAGTGGCTTTTAGATGTAGCTAAAACACTTAAAATGCAAAAAGAGGATATCGCCAAAACCATAACAGATGAGGTGGGCAAACCTATAGCTTTTAGTAGAGTTGAGGTGGATAGATGTATAGAGACCATAACTCTAAGTGCTGAGTTTATGCGAACAATGGGTGGCGAGACTATAAATACAGATGCTATGGGTAGTGGATTTAAAACCACCGCTTTTTACAAAAGAGAGGGTGTAGGAGTTGTGGTTGCCATCACCCCTTTTAACTTTCCGCTAAACTTAGTAGCTCACAAACTAGCTCCTGCTTTAGTAGCAGGAAATTCAGTAGTTTTAAAACCGACCCCAGAGGCTCCACTTAGTGCTTTTAAACTAGCTAGTATATTTATAAACTCACCATTTGCCATCAAAGATACCCTAAGTGTAGTCTATGGTGATGCTGAAGTTGGAAATGCTCTTGTAACTAGTGATATCCCTAGAGTTATAAGCTTTACAGGGAGTGTAGCCGTGGGTGAGATTATCACTAAAAATGCGGGTATAAAAAAGGTTTCGCTTGAGCTTGGTGGAAATGCGGCAACTTTTATAGATAGTAGTGCTGAGCTTAAAAGAGCAGCAGCTAGATGTGCCATGGGAGCCTTTATAAACTCTGGGCAAGTTTGCATATCGCTTCAAAGAATCTATGTCCATAGTGATATCTACGATGAGTTCGCATCTCTTTTAGCACAAGAGGCTAGAGAGTTAAAAGTTGGCTCACCATATGAAGATGATACTTTTATGGGTCCACTTATAGATGAAGAGGCTGCACAAAGGGCTTTGGGCTGGGTAAATAGTGCCATAAATGAGGGTGCAAAAGCTATGCTTGAGCCAAAGGTTGATGGGAAGATTTTTTACCCTTGTGTAATGGCTGATGTAAAAGATGAGATGAGTATAGTTTGCGAGGAGGTTTTTGCCCCTATTGTATCACTTATAAAGGTAAAAGATCTAGATGAAGCGCTCCCTAAGATGAACAACTCCCCTTATGGGCTTCAGTTTTCGATATTTACAAACTCACTTGCCAACACACAAAAAGCGATAGAGGAGTTTGAGTGTGGCGGTGTTGTAGTAAATGATATACCGACTCTAAGATTTGACATACAACCATATGGTGGAGTAAAACTAAGTGGTGTTGGTAGAGAGGGTCCAAAATGGGCGATAGAGGAGTTTAGTGAGATCAAAAGTGTTGTTATAATCTAAATTTTGCTATAATCGCATACTTTTTTAAATGGAAAACTTTATGGATATAAGAGAAGAGTTTTTAAGATTTTTCGAATCACATGGGCATAGCAGAGTAGCTTCAGCACCGCTTATACCCGATGATGCAACACTACTTTTTAACAATGCTGGTATGGTACCTTTTAAGTCTATATTTACAGGCGAAGTTCCTGCCCCGCAAAACCCTAGAGCTACAAGTTGTCAAACTTGTATAAGAGCGGGTGGAAAGCATAATGACTTAGAAAATGTAGGCTACACCGCAAGACACCACACCTTTTTTGAGATGTTAGGTAACTTTAGTTTTGGAGACTACTTCAAAGATGATGCGATCGCTTATGCTTGGGAGTTTGTAACTGAGGTTTTAAAATTTCCAAAAGAAAAACTTTGGGTAACAGTTCACGATAGCGACGATGAGGCTGAGCTTATTTGGCAAAAATATGTTGCAAAAGATCGCAT
>JBAYYR010000154.1:0-3520 GCA_041672945.1 Sulfurimonas sp.
TCGCACTATTTGGAATGACCGCAAAAGAGTGGAGAGAGGCAAATAGTGATAAAGATGGAGCTATGTTTGCCTGTGAGGGAGATGAAAGAGTCTTCCCTTGGGGTGAGATCATGCGAAAAACTCGTATAGATGAGCTACCACAAATGCTAAATGTACTTAGAGGTGAAATGCACTTAATTGGTCCTAGACCTGAGCGAAAAGTTTGGATAGAGCAGTTTGAAAAAGAGATCCCATACTACAACGAACGGCATTTAGTAAGACCTGGTATCACGGGTTGGGCACAGGTAAACTACAGGTATGCTTCTGGTGTTGATGATACAAAACAAAAACTTATGTACGATCTTTACTACATCAAGCACTACAGTGTTTGGCTTGATATCAAGATCATCTACAAAACTATCATGGTTGTTTTAGGCAGAAAGGGTTTATAAAATTTATTTTTACTCTTATATTGGTATAAAAATAAGATAAAATATTAAAATTTTAACAGATGAGTACGTTTACAAAAAAAAGAATCATTAAAAAATACAACAAACAAAGGAAAAATATGAAAGATAAAATAGCAATAATAGGTTTAGGGTATGTAGGGCTTCCCTTGGCTCATGCATTTTCAAGTAAGTATGAAGTTGTTGGATTTGATATTGATAAATCAAGAATAGATGAGTTAGAAAAAGCTTTTGATAGAACATTAGAACTAGATGAAAATCAGATGAAAGAAGCTATAAAAAATGGTATGAAATTTACTATGAATAGCGAAGATATAAAAGACTCTAATATCTATATAGTTACAGTACCGACTCCCATAAACTTAAACAACGAACCAGATTTAACTCCTATTATAAAATCAAGTGAAACAGTTGCAAAAGTCTTAAGGCAAAATGATATAGTAATATATGAAAGTACAGTTTATCCAGGTGTTACAGAAGAGGTTTGTGTGCCTATTCTTGAAGAGTTTTCAAATTTAAAATTTAATCAAGATTTCTTTTGTGGATATTCTCCTGAGCGAATAAATCCAGGAGACAAAGAGCATACAGTTACAAAAATCCTTAAAATTACAAGTGGAAGTACAAAAGAGTCTGCAAAAAAAGTAGATGAGCTATATAAAAGCATTATCGTTGCTGGAACTCACTTAGCTCCATCTATAAAAGTAGCTGAAGCTGCAAAAGTTATAGAAAATACCCAAAGAGATGTAAATATAGCTTTGATAAATGAACTTGCTATGATATTTGACCTTATGAATATAGACACAAAAGAGGTAATAGAGGCAGCTGCAACTAAATGGAACTTTATCAAACTTTTCCCTGGTCTTGTTGGTGGTCACTGTATTGGAGTTGATCCATATTATCTTACACACAAAGCTCAAAGTTTAGGATATATACCAAACTTAATTTTAGGTGCAAGACAAGTAAACAACGGTATTAGTAAATATATAGCTGATAAAACTCTAAAACTAATGGTTAGTGAAAATAAAAAACTAAATGGAGCAAATATATTGGTTCTAGGTGCTACATTTAAAGAAAATTGTCCTGACATGAGAAACTCAAAAGTTTTTGACATTATAAAAGAGCTTGAAGAGTTTAAGTGCAATATTGAAGTATATGATTATTGGGTTGATAAAAGTGATAAACAGATAAAACCACTAAACTTTTTAGAAAATCTTCCTTTAAATAGTGAAAGATACGATGCTATTATTGTTGCAGTAAATCATGATAAGTTTAAAGATATAACAACAAATGATTATAAAGGGATGTCAAAAGGAACTCCAATAATAATGGATGTAAAAGGTATAGTTGAAGAGCCTACTTGGAGATTATAGTTTTTGGTTTTTAGTTTATAAAATAGAGAGGAAAAATATGAAAAATTTTGCACTAATTGGAGCAAGTGGATATATAGCACCACGACATATGAAAGCTATAAAAGAGACAGAAAACAATCTAGTAGTTGCTATGGATACATACGATGGTATAGGAATAATGGATAGCAACTTCCCGCAATCAGATTTTTTTACAGAATTTGAAAGATTTAGTGCTTTTATGGATGATTTTAAAAGAAATGGACAAAATATAGATTATATAGGTATTACTACACCAAATTATCTGCATGATAGTCATATAAGATTTGCTTTAAAAAGTGGAGCAAATGCTATTTGTGAAAAACCTTTAGTTTTAAACCCAAAACAAATAGATGATTTAAAACTAGTAGAAAAAGAGAGTGGCAAAAAAGTATATACAATACTTCAACTAAGACTTCACGACTCTATAATCGCATTAAAAGAGAAAATAGCAAAAGAGCTAAAAGACAACCCAAGCAAAGTTTATGATATAGATTTAACATATCTTACAAGTAGAGGAAAATGGTATTTTGAATCTTGGAAAGGCGATGAGGCAAAAAGTGGTGGAATTGCTTCAAATATTGGGGTACACTTTTTTGATATGCTCTCTTGGATTTTTGGAGAACTGCAAGAAAACATTGTGCACATCAAACAGCCAGACACAAACGCAGGATATATGAGACTAAAAAATGCAAATGTTAGATGGTTTTTGTCTGTAAACTATGACTACATCCCCAAAGATATAAAAGCCACTGGAAAAACCACATTTAGAAGCATAACTGTAGATGGCGAAGAGTTTGAGTTTAGTGAAGGTTTTACAGATCTGCACACAAAATCTTATGCTGATATATTAAATGGTGGCGGATTTGGTTTAGAAGAGGCTAGAAGCTCAATCAATATTGTTTCGGATATACGAAAGATGCAAACCATGGCGCTGGATGAGAAAGCTCATCCATTTTGTAAAAAAGTTTTAGGATAAATATGACTTCTTATTTTGTTCATAAATCTTGCTATGTTGATAAAGATGTAGCTATCGGTAAAGACACTAAAATCTGGCACTTCTCACACATATTAAGTGGTTCAAATATCGGTAGCAACTGCTCTTTTGGTCAAAACTGCGTGGTAGGCCCAAAGGTAAATATAGGAAACGGTGTAAAGGTTCAAAACAATGTCTCTATTTATGAAGGTGTTGAAGTAGAAGATGATGTGTTTTTGGGCCCATCCATGGTGTTTACAAATGTGATAAATCCTAGAGCATTTATAGTGCGAAAAGAGGAGTTTAGAAAGACACTTCTTAAAAAAGGTTGCACAATAGGTGCAAATGCTACTGTGGTTTGTGGAGTAACTATTGGTGAATATGCACTCATCGGATCTGGTGCGGTGGTAAACAAAGATGTAAAGCCATATGCACTTATGGTTGGGGTGCCTGCAAGGCAGATAGGCTGGGTAAGCAAGGCTGGAAATACCCTAAAGTTTGATGAAGATGGAGTGGCAATAGATGGTTTTGATAACTCAAAGTATAAAATAGAGAATGATAATTTAGCAGTTTTATAAAATAAATAACTTAACTTTCGCACCTAAAACCAAGTAGTTTTCCAGTCACATCTCTTAATAGATCGATTATTGCTGTAAAATCCTCATTTCTATTGACAACTTCTTCAATTTTTGCAATCTCATCTAAAATAGCTA
>JBAYYR010000155.1:0-3517 GCA_041672945.1 Sulfurimonas sp.
TAAAAAACTAACTAACTAACTTCATCATTCATAGTATAAAAGTTTAACCTACAATAGTATAAAATCTACCCCAAACAAAAAAAGGTCACTGATGAGAAACTTTTACTATGTACACACAGGGCATCGCATAGGGCTAGATAGGTTTAGAAGAGCATGTGCTATCATAAGCTCTTTAGGGGATTTTGACATAACTTTACTATGTTCAGATTTTCGCATAGCAAATGAAGCGAGGCATTACGGGGTTAAAAAAGCAGTCGGTATAGATGATGTTAGAAACATACCAAAGATAGCAAATCGTGGAGATAATCTTATCTATGATTCAGATGAGGCAAACCCTATAATGCTTGAAGATATGAGGGGCTATTTTAACAAGTTTATAAGGGTAAGCGATAGGGTAGATGATGTTAAGGCTCCAAATGAGTTTTTGATATCGCCATACCTTAGCGGTGATGGTATCTGTAATGCCATAGCGGTAGATGAGAGCTTTTTTGGGGAGTTTAAAAAGAGCAATAGTGTAGGCTTTTTTTATGGTGATGATGACTATGAGAAGGATTTAGAGAAAAATTTTGAGTGTTTTGAGTCGCTAGATCCTGCTTTTGGGCTTGGTTTTTACTACTTTTTAGATTATGAAGATATGTTAAAAGAGCGCTTTAAGAACCACTATGAGTTTGATGAGTACGGGGATTTTATAAAATCGTGCGAAACCCTTATATCCTCTTCACCACAAGCGGTTTTAGAGTGCCTAGCTAGTGGTGGGAGAGCCATATATCTTCAAAGAGAAGATTATAGAGATGATTTTGTGCCATTTTTTGAAAAAATCGGTGTAGATATTGTCAAAGAGTGTCAAAAAAGTTCGATAGAGAGGGCTTTGGAGAGTGCTAAGGGTAAAAAATTACAAAAAACAGTAAAAAATAGTAACAAAATGGTAACTTTCATAAAAGATATCTTAGATTAATGATGAATTAAAAGAGTTTTACTATATAATAAGCTTTTAACTAAGCTGATTTATAGTAAAAAAGCTAAAAGTCAGTAAGTTACATACCACAAACAAATTACGAAAGAGAGCTAAAGATGCATAACAGTAGCCGTAGAGGTTTTATGGGAAAAGCATTCGGTGCCGTAGCAGGTGTCGGTGCGGTTGGTTCACTAGTTGCTATGAAAAAATCTTGGGATCCACTCCCAAGTGTAAAAGCAGCTGGTTTTACCACTCTTGATATGTCTGATTATCAAGAGGGTGTATTGGTTACAGAAAAGTGGAGAGGTAAGCCTATATTTGTTTTGAAAAAAACAGCTGATATGATTGCTAAGCAAACAGAGAGTCAAAAGGCTAGAGATATCGTTATAAATGGTAATCATTATCTAGTTTGTATAGGTCTTTGTACACACTTAGGGTGTATCCCTGCTTATAACCCATCTGATGAGTCATTTTTATGTGCATGTCATGGTGGGATGTTTGACTGGTCTGGAGAGGTTACAAAAGTTCCACCTCCACGAGGGTTTGACATACCTCCATTTAGGATAGAGGGTAACACAATGGTACTAGGCGAAGAGGGTCCTGAGTATCAAGCTATGAAAAGCAATGGCGTAACGCTATAGAAAGGGGGAGAGATGGCACATTTTACTAAAGCTACAAGTGTTAAAGATTGGTTAAATCAACGCTTAGCTATCGAAAAAGTTGAAAAAGTTATGGCTTCAGAGTACTGGATACCAAAAAACATCAACTTTTTATGGGCAATGGGTATGGTTCTTGCGATAACATTCGCACTGCTACTAGTTTCAGGGATATTCCTTTTAATGTACTATCAACCACATGTTGATACTGCTTTTGATAGTGTAAACTATACTATCATGAGAGAGGTTGATTTTGGTTGGTTGTGGAGACACATACATGGTGTTGCCGCTTCAGTAGTTTTTCTTGTTATATATATACATATGTTTACAGGTATCTACTATGGTTCGTACAAAAAAGGTCGTGAGATGATTTGGATCTCTGGTATGCTTTTGTTTGTAACTTTTTCAGCTGAGGCTTTCTCTGGATATATGCTTCCATGGGGTCAAATGAGCTACTGGGCAGGTATGGTTATTACAAATATATTTAGCTTAGGTGATCTACACTTAGATGGTTTAGTTGAGTGGATTAGAGGTGACTATGTTCCTGCTCAAGCGTTTTTGAACCGTTTCTTTATGCTTCATGTGCTTTTACTACCACTTGCTATAGTAGGTCTTATTGGTCTTCACTTTGCAGCTCTAAGAATCCCACACGTCAATAACCAAGATGGTGAAGAGATAGATTTTGATGCTGAGAGTAAAAAATATCTAAGTGGCGATAAAAAAGGTTCAAAAGTTATAAGATTTGCAAATGACTTTATGAGTAAAGACTTGATGGTTGTTGGGATCTTCTTGATTTTCCTGTTTTATCTAGTATTTTACCACTATAGTTTTGCACTAGATCCGATCAACTTTGATCCAGCTGATCCACTAAAAACACCAGATCATATCTACCCAGAGTGGTACTTCTTGTGGTCATACGAGATACTTAGACCATTCCCTGTAAATATCGGTCTTGTTGCGTTTGGTTTTGCTCAAGTTATATTTATGCTTCTTCCGTGGCTAGATAGAAGTGACAATGTCGCTCCAGCTAGTAGAAGAGGACTTTTTAAAGTATGGTTTTGGGTTTTACTTGTGGATATGATTATACTAACAGCGATGGGTAAATTACCTCCTGAGGGTATATTTAGTACTATCGGTTTAGTTGCGGCACTTCTGTTTATAGCTATGTGGATAATACTACCTATTATCACAAAGTCTGAAAAAAAGATATAAGGGGAGATAGATGAAAAATAAAGAACCTTTAATACTTGTAGTAGTAGTTTTATTTACTCTTCTTACATACTATCTAGTTGAGCCATATGCTCATAGTCAAATGCACAAACACGTAGAGAGTGAGGGGTTTGCTTATAGTGATCTTCCAGCACTAACTAAGAGCGGAAATGTTGCTAGTGGTGAAGAGTTAGTTTTAGGTGCAGGTGCTTGTAGCGGTTGTCACTCTATAAAAGTAGCAGGTATAGAACCTGCTATGGATCCAGCTATGGCTGCGGGTGCTTATGGTGTAAATCCACCAGATTTAAGTGATGCAGGTATTTTATATGATGCTAAATTTTTAGCAGATCTTATCAAAAACCCAGCTCATGCACTTAAAGTTGAGCATAAATTTGATGAGTCAAAAGGTCAAATGCACCCGATGGTTGCATTTTATGGTGCAGGTGGAGATATAGATCAAGAAGTTGCTGATATGGTCGCTTATCTTCAAGCTATCGCTCCAAAAGATATAACTCCAAAAGAGGCATATGAAGGTGCTTGTGGTAGATGTCATGCTCTAAAATATGAAAACTGGACACAAATAGGTGAAAGACCAGCATTTAAAGATCCAAAAGATGATTTAAGATTTGATATATCACTACTTGAGTATCAAGAGCATTTAACAAAATATATGGGTAAACTACCGCCTGATCTATCT
>JBAYYR010000156.1:0-3495 GCA_041672945.1 Sulfurimonas sp.
TGGTGACTCTACACTAAACATAAGTACATCGCTAAGTGGAGTACTTATGGGGGCTAGTCCACCTTTTATGTTTTTAGGAAGTTCGCCCATTATGGCATTTAGCCTCTCACTTACTTGAGATCTTGCCCAGTAGATATCTGTACCATCTTTAAAGTCTATGGTTATATCGCATATGCCGTATTTTGCGATAGATCTTAGAGTTGTTTGAGACTCTATCCCAAGCATCTGTGACTCTATAGGTAAAAGTACATTTGACTCCATCTCAGTGGGTGTTAGTCCATCTGATTTTATGATGATTTTTACTTGTGTTGGTGCTATGTTGGGAAAGGCATCTATGGGTAGATTTTTATATGAGTTTACCCCAACTCCAGCTAAAAGTAGTGCTAGAAGTAGCACAAAAAGTCTCTGTTTTAGAGCAAATGATATTATGCTACTCATCTTGATGCTCTAATAATATATGTTGAAGCATATTTACATCTTTGTAGGCTACTAAAGCATTTTCTAGCTCAGGTGTTTTTTCTATATAGATGTAGTCTCTATCTTCATATAAAAGCTCTATATGAACTGAGTAAAATGATGAGTCTTTTAGCACAAATAGAGTATCTTTTAGCTCATCTTTAGCCAAAGAGCTTTTTGGTAGCTTTAGTGAGTTTTTGTATAGATTGATATCTAGCTTTAAAATATCATTATCTAAAAAACCACTAGGTAAACTTAGCCTTACATAGCGACTTTGGGTGTTTGGATTTAGCGATGGCGATAGAGCTAAGACTTTGCTTTTTAGTGTTTTAGTATCTATGTTTAGTAAAACATCTTCGGCTATTTTTAGCTCTTTGGCTATGTTTTTGTCTAACTCACCTACTAAAAAGTTATCGCCATTTTCCCTTAGTTCAAACATAATCTCTCTAGCTTCTATGTTTTTTCCAAGAGTTACATCAACACCTCGTATAACCCCATCAACAGGGGAGAGTATATCTATATACTCATAGATTTTAGAGACGGCGCTCATCTTTTGTATCATCTGTTTTGTCGCCCCATATCTACTTAGAAGTAGCTCTTTGCTTTTTTGTTGTAGCTGTAGTCTATCGAAGGTGTTTTTAGCTAGATTGCACTCTTTTTGAGCAATAACTTGCTCTTTGCAAAGCTCATTTTTTCTTAAAAGCTCATCTTTTGCATATGCTAGTTCTAGAGTTGTATCTATAAAGCTCTTTTGCTCATCTATAAAACCCTCTACATATATGGTCGCTAAAATATCACCTTTTTTTACACTCTCATATATATTTTTCTCTATGCTTATAACTTTTGCATCAAAAGCACTTGAGATATTGTGGAGTAATCTACTAGGTTCACTAACCCTAAAAACTCCACTAGCTAGGGGAGTTGTATCGCTTTTTATAGGTTTGGTTACCTTAGAGTTCCACGCATTTATATCTTCTATATCTATCGTGCTGCTAAAAAGTGTGCAGTGTGCTAGATATAGCAATAAAACTATCTTTTTCACAATCTACTCCTTAGTAAGACCATATAGTTCAAATAGTGTCTCGTAGTATTTTTTATAACTCTTCATCAAGTTCTCTTTTGAGCTAAAAAAGTCCCTTTGGTATAGTAAAAAATCGATAAGTGAACTCTCACCTTGCAAGTAGGCTAATTTTGCAAGTGGTAGCAATTCATCTTGATATTTTTTAGCTATATTTGTAGCTATTTTTATGTTTTTGCTACGAAAATCTAGTTTCTTTTTTAGTATCTTGATATCTGTTTGGTTTTTTAAAGAGTATGCCTCTTTTTCAAAAACCACCGCTTGTTTGTTGTGTAGAGCCAAAAGTTTTTGTGACTCATAGGAGTTAAAATTTAGCGGTATGCTAAGGTTTAGCTTATATCTTGTTACATCTAGTTCATGCTCATAAGCTAAGCCAACCTCTAAACTATCAAAGTTGCTTGAGTATCTCGATGCTTCAAAATCATAAGAGCTTATAAGCTTATCGTATGATTTTTCTATAGAGTTTTGAGCCTGTTTTAACTGAACTTGCTCATCTATAGGTAAAAGATCATCACAGCTAAGAGAGTTTAGCTCTAGCAGAGTTTTACCCTCTAGATCCATATATGAGATGTTTAGCTCATTTTTATATATATTTAGCTCATCTTCTAGTCTATCTAGCTCAACTTCAAGCTCTAAAAGCTCTTTTTTGTTTATCTCACCCAAAGAGTATGCTTTGCTTTTTTTAGCATAAATCTCTCTTATGGAGTCTATCTCAGACTCGTAGTAGCTAAGTCTTAGCTGATCTAAGCATGTTGTGTGGTACTCTAAAGATATATCATTTAGCAAAAGATCAAACTCATTTTGCTCCTTTAGTAGCTCAGACTCATTTTTAAAAACAGTAGCATTTTTTTGTGCTTGTTTTGCTTTACTAAAGAGTATATTTTGTGATAACTCTAAAGTGTACTCGTAGCCCGATTTATCATCTTTTGGCTTTGCATAAGCATTTGATAGGCTTAGCGATGGTGGCTCATTTAGCTCTTCTAAGAAAGCTTCATACCCAAAAGCTATCTTTTTTTGAGCTATAGATTTAGCTAGTGGATGGTTTTGCTTTATAGCACTTAACATCTCATCTAGATTTTGCCCATATAAAAATATAGACATCAGCATAGGTATTATTAGTAGTCTCAAAATAGCTCCTTTTTTGTTTTTATAAGATTAGCTAGGAGTCTATAGGGGGTTTTAAAAAGTCGTTGATTGTAGTAGATGTGAGTTTTTTAGTAGTTTGAAATGTCGCAAAGTAGCTCAAAGGCTTATCTGCGATGATTTGCTCTTGAAGTATGATAAAAAGTGAATGATAAGCACTATGGACTTTACAAAGTGTGTCGCTTGATTTGTCGTATAGGGCTTTGTTTGGTGTAAGGCAACATAGGGCATTAGAATCGGAGTGGTTATCTATGATGTTAAAAGTAAAGTCGTGCATTATGCTAAAACTAAAGCTAAAAAGCATAAAAATCACAACTAGTTTTTTACTAAACATATCGCTACTTTAACACACTCAAAACCCTAAGATATATATACCCAAGGCTCCCCGCAACTATAGATGCCACAAGTATAGAAGCCTTTGCTTCAAATATAAACTCAGGGTTAGATGCAAAAGCTAGTTCACTTATAAACATAGACATAGTAAAGCCGATGCCAGCTAGTATGCTAACTCCAAAGAGCTGAGCAACACTCGCACTAGAAGGCATAGATGCTACTTTTAGCTTGATAGCTACTAGTGAAAAGAGTGAAATACCTACCGCTTTTCCTACTATTAGCCCAAATATAACACCCAAAGATACACTATGAAGTAGTGCTTCGCCAAAGTGTGAAAAATCTATACTTATACCAGCATTTGCAAATGCAAAGAGTGGAATAACTAAAAGCCCAACAGGTAGGTTTAGTGAGTGTTCTAGTCTTGTTGATGGTGGCAAGGTCGCATTTGTGTGTTTTTTGATACCTTGAAGTATCTCTTTATCTTT
>JBAYYR010000157.1:0-3472 GCA_041672945.1 Sulfurimonas sp.
CAACTCATCTATCTTAAGGTTTAGTAGCTTTTCAAAAGACTCTCTTGAGGCATTTGCAGGGGGAGTTATGATCTTTGAGTAGTTGGCATAAAGCTCCTCTTTGTTGTATTTGATATCGTGGCTACTCATCTTCTCTATAAGCTCTTGAGAGGTTTTTGCAAAAAATATAGTAGTCTTTCTAGCCTCATCTAAGATAACTTTTGTTTTTTCATCATGTACTAGTTTATCTATAATGGCAAAATCATCCTCTATCGCTTTTACTGTTTTTTTGATATTTGCTAGATTTTTATCGTAATTTCCACCTAACATAGTATCTCTAGTTAGCCTTGAGATAAAGTTTATGTTTTTTTCAATATCTAAAGACTTTAAACCACCTTCCATAGAGTAGTTTTTTACATCATCATAATTATTGCTTACTAGATTCATAGCTACAAATATAGTAATAGCTGCCAAAAAAACAGCAGTGCTGACTATGGCGATAAAGTAGTTCATTTTTTTTTCAATGCTTAGATTTTTAAACATCTTGTGAGGTCTCCTAGGGTGTTTTTAATTTAAAAATTTATAATAAAAGTTTATCATACATTTGCTATAAAAACATAAATTGTGACAAAAAGATTATAATTACAACTAATGCAAATGGGAAGTAGTGACTCTTAAATACCCACGGATCTATCTTAAATAGCTTCTGGTTTATCCCTCTAAGACCTAGCCATAGCCCAAAAAAAGCCTTTATACCAAGCATAATCTGAAACGAACTTAGTCCATCTTCGCTTATAGGACCAAAAAGTTTGTGTATAAGGTAAAGCCCCGTCGCAACGGCAACCATAAGTGCATAAGGGACAACTTTTCTAACATGCATCATAATAGCTTCTCTAGCTTTTTTATGCTCATCTGGGTTAAGAGTTTGTGGCATTTTAGATAAAAAAAGTATATCGACAAATAAAAAACCGCCATATATAAAAGCAGAAAATAGGTGGATAGTGTGGATGATAGTGTAAGTGATGATAGACTCCTTTGATGAAATAATCAAAATTTTATTATATTTTACATATAATAGTGCTAAAAAAGAGTAAATATGCAAAACACACAAGCAAGATCAAACATCTATGCACTAGCTTCAAGAGTGTTGCTTCAAGAGTTAGATGAGCAGCTTTTAAACACCATCAAAAACGATAAAAATATACTAGAACTTCTGCCAAACACCAAAGAGTGGGAGGAGCTTCAAACACAAGATGTTAAAACACTTTTAAACAAAGAGTTAAATCCTGATTTTGTAAATATCTCCATACTCCACCTAATCCCCTATGAGACTTTTTACACAAGAGAAGACCAAAAGATAGAGACAGGCGGGGCAAATCCTGTTACAGATATATATAGTGCTTTTAACTTTATGGTTGATTATGAGGTTGGTAGGATAGTTTCGGCTGATCATATCGGGGTTGAGCTTGAGTTTATGCACCACTTAGTTGAGGCTGAGCTTAAGGCTTTGGAGGATAGCAATGATGAGGCTATAAAAGAGATAAGAGATGCTCAAAAAGAGTTTTTAGACAAACACCTACTAAAATGGGCACCGATGTATCTTTTAAATGCAAAGTACGAATCAAGAACACCGCTTTATTATGATATAGCAGATATGACTTTAGAGTTTATACTAAGCGATAATGAGTATCTTAGCGAAGTAGTAAAATGATAAAACTAAATGGCTCTAGATGTGTTAGGTCTCTAGCAAAAGAGTCTATATGTAACAACTGTGAGGTGATATGCCCAACACAAGCGATTGTTATAGCAAAAGGTGCAACACTCCCTGCTATAAACTACTCACTTTGTGTAGAGTGTGCGGCTTGTGATGCCCTTTGTCCAAATGAGGCATTTAGTTTTGATACCTACAAACCAAATGAGTTTTTCTTTGAGTACCTTGAAGATGAAGATAACACCATATCGTGCCGTAAAAATGTCCCATGTATAGCGGCTATAAATATCGAAAATCTTATAGGTTTAGCCCTTATGAAAAAAGAGGTTGTTTTTGATATGGGGTATTGTGGTGAGTGCGATATTGCTCATAAGTGTAAACCACAAATACTAAAACTTCACGAAGAGGCACTCTACCTGTTAGAGGCTTTTGAGAGTAGTGCTATTATAAAACTAGAAGATTTAAGGTATAAAAAAGATGAGCCAAAGCAACAAAGTACAAGAAGGGAATTTTTTGCAAAAGCAAATCTTGCTGATGTGGCACTTGCTAAACATAAGTTTGAAGAGGAGGTGCAAAAAGCTACAGATGAGCTAGTGGAGCACTCACTTAGTAAAACCGATATAGCTCTGCTTAGAAAAAAACGGATCACCGATAGAAGAAAGCTACTTTTTAGTGTATTAAAAAGGGTAGGGAAGCCATCGTTTTTCCATGTACTTGAGGCAAATGAGCTTAGTTTTACATCGATGAAGTTGATGGATAGAGATAGTTGCACCGCTTGTCAAATGTGCTATAGAGTTTGCCCAACAGGGGCATTAACTTCTGATATAAAAAACTCAAAGATAGATTTTGATCCGCTTCTTTGTATCAAGTGTCACACTTGCCATGATGTGTGTGAGCCAGATTCGCTCTCGCTCTCACCATCATATAGGGTCGCAGAGTTTTTTGAGCCAAATGTATATAATCTTATAAAGTTTAATGTAAAAAGATGTGATGAGTGCAATATGTTTTTTAGCTCAAACACAGACGATAAGCTATGTTATAGATGTAAAGCAGAAGAAGAGGAAGCTAGAGAGCTTTGGGGACTTAGTAAGGATTTTTAGATGATGAATAATGCAAATGAGATAACACACCACACAAAACTTTATGGTTTTATAGGGGTAGATGCGGGAGTTAGTAGCATAAGTGCAACTACAAACAAGCTTTTTAAGCTAAAACTTAAAGATGCGATGATGATACCTTTAAATATCCGCGAAGATGACTTTTACTTTACTCTAACAAATATGAAAAAATCCCATGTAAATGGGGCTTTAATATCAAAAGAGTTTAGCACTGAGGTGGTCGAGCTTTTAGATGATTCTAGTGATATTGTTAAAAAAAGTGGTATGTGTGATGTGGTGAAAAAAAATGATGGTAAGCTTTTTGGCGATGTTTTAACACTAAGAGCTTTAGGTAGTTTTTTAAGTAAAAATGGAGCGAAAAAAGTAGCACTTTTAGGGGTTAGCTCATATGCTAAGGCTTTTGTTTTAAGCTCTAGTTTAGAGGTATCATTTTTTCACGATAGTGTTGAGGAGCTGATGGCTTTTACTCAAGAGTTAAATGTGCTAAATCCAGATATAAACCGCATAGCAGATGAGATGAGTTTAGATCTTAGTAGTTTTGATGCTGTGGTTGATTTTAGTGAGTTTAGTGAGCTAAATATGATAAAATCGCTTCCAGATTTTAACCTAGATATGAAGATAAAAAAAGAGTTCTCACCACTAAAAATTAGAGCTTTAGAGCTAG
>JBAYYR010000158.1:0-3410 GCA_041672945.1 Sulfurimonas sp.
AATCTCAGGCATTATCGTCTCTCAAGGTGAGGGTTTAAGCACTAAAAAAGCATTTTTTCTATCGCTAACTTATGTTTTAGCTATGGCAGTTGCCTACACTATAGCTGGGGTTTTAGCAGGACTTTTTGGCTCAAATCTTCAGGCTAGTTTACAAAACCCTATAGCGATATACTCATTTGCTGCGATATTTGTAGTTTTGGCTATGAGTATGTTTGGTTTTTATGAGTTAAAACTTCCAGATAGTTTTGTCTCAAAGATAAGCTCATCAAATAGCTCTAGAGGCGGGTATATAGGTGTTGCTATTATGGGATTTTTATCTGCTCTTATAGTTGGACCTTGTGTCGCTGCTCCACTAGCTGGGGCTTTAGTCTATATAGGTCAAAGCGGTGATGCACTTCTTGGTGGTGCCGCTCTTTTTGCTATGAGCCTTGGGATGGGTGCTCCGCTTATAGTTGTTGGTGTTAGTGCTGGTAAGTTTATGCCAAAACCAGGGGCTTGGATGACTCTTGTTAGTGCTATATTTGGTGTGATGATGTTAGCGGTTGCTATCTGGATGCTTAGCCGCGTAGTCGATGGATATATAACTATGCTACTCTCAGCGATACTTGGAGTTGGGTTTGCTATATATCTTGGGGCTTTTG
The DNA here is from genome assembly GCA_041672945.1 of Sulfurimonas sp. GTDB lineage: Bacteria > Campylobacterota > Campylobacteria > Campylobacterales > Sulfurimonadaceae > JBAYBZ01. The sequence continues at coordinate 642 of JBAYYR010000158.1, forward strand.
AGAGTGGGCTTCATATATTTAGAAAAACTGTTGCGGTGCTTATATTTATCTACTCAACTACACTTTTTATAGGGGCAATGGGTGGCTCATCTAACCTTATAAAACCACTAGATTTTATGGGTGGAGCAAAGATAGTCTCAAGTAGTGAGGTAAAATTTACTACCATCACGACTCTAGATGAGCTAGATAGGCTACTAGAGGCAAATAAAGGTAAAAAAATATTATTAGATTTTTCTGCTTCGTGGTGTGCATCTTGCAAAGAGATGGATGCTATAACCTTTGTGGATGAAGCAGTTAAGGCTAAGATGGGTGAGTTTGTTTTAATAAGAGCCGATATAAGTGAAACAAAAGAGCCACAAAAAGCACTTAGTAAAAAATATGGTGTTTTTGGGCCACCTGTAGTGGTTTTTATAGATGAGAACTCTAAGGTTTTAGAGTCAAAAAGTGTGGTGGGATTTATGGAGCCAGATAGATTTTTAGAGGTTTTAAACTCTATCTAGTCGCCACTACCAAATCTTTTACCTAGCTCTTGTTTTAGTTCTGTTGTATTTACCTGTTTTTGTTGAGTAGTTTTGGACTGTTCTCTTTGCTCTTTTTTTAGAGGCATAGCAAAAGTTATAGCTATAAATATAAAAGAGAATATCAAACTACTTAAAACCGCGATAGCGACTTTTAGTTTAAAATCATCCATACTATTTTTGCTCTGATGTTATATAGACCCAAAACTCTTTATGTGAGTAACCTTTGTTTAGGAAAAAAAGTTGAAGTATCGCTACTCTATATAGAGTTATAATCATCTTTGCAAAGGGGATCAGTATAGATATAGCGACTAAAAAAGATTGCTCTTTTTCACCTTTTGAGTTTATCATCTCCTCTATACCTATATTTTTACTAAGGTATATCCCAAAAGCAAAAGAGAAGACAAAGTTTAAGATAAGCCCTAAAATAGCATAAGCAGTAAGATCAGCTTCGTGTATTCCAAATATCATACTCTAATCACCTTTATATATGTTTTTCTATACTTTTTTGTGTAAAAAAAGTCCCAAATGGGAGTAGTGAAGCTATAAAATATGTAACACTATTAGCAAATGTCCACTTTTTTAGTAGCATTGATTTAAAGAGTAGATAACAAAATATGATAAATAATATACCATGAATACTACCAACAATTTTAACAGCTATAGGAAAACCCATAAAGTATTTTAATGGCATAGCTATAAAGACTAAAATGATATATGAATAACCCTCAATATGGTTTATTTTGGCGAAATTTTTAATTGTATTGTTTTGCATGGTGGGATTATACCCTCTAAAACGAAACAAAAATCTGAAAAAACTAAAAATGGGTTCAAATAAATGGTTATTTTAAACTTTTTATAATACAATACTCACCAAACAACTTTTAAAGGCATAGTTTATGACTAATATAATTGTTTTAGTCATCGGGATAGCGATAGGTTTTTTTATCGCTAGAGCTATGAAACCTGCCTCATCCGCACCTCAAGTGGTCGCGGTTAATGAAGCGGTTAGTAGCGAGGATACTAAAGTTCAAACACAACTTAACAATCAAGTTGATAATAAAAAAGTAATAGCAGCAATTAGTGCAGCTATTATGTATCATAATCAAGGTTAGAGGTATATGGCTAAAAAATACATAGATGTAATGGACACAACTTTTAGAGACGGATTTCAGTCTGTTTTTGGTGGTCGTGTCTTAATGAATGACTTTTTTCCCGCGGTTGAGGCTGCTAAAACCGCAGGTATAACACACTTTGAGTTTGGCGGTGGTGCTAGGTTCCAATCTTTATACTTCTACTTAAGAGAAGATGCTTTTGAGATGATGGATAAGTTTAGAAAAATAGTAGGACCTGAAGCAAATCTACAGACTTTAGCTCGTGGTGTAAATACAGTTATGTTAGATACTGGCTCAAAAGAGTTTATAGATCTACATGCAAAACTTTTCAAAAAACATGGAACAACAACAATTAGAAACTTTGATGCACTAAATGATGTTGATAACCTAAAATACTCTGCTGAGCGTATAGTAAATCATGGATTAAAACATGAAGTAGTTGTAACTATGATGGATCTTCCTCCAGGGTGTTATGGGGCTCATAGTGTTGAGTTTTATGAAAAAACACTAAGAGAGATACTAGATAGTGGTATACCTTATGATAGCGTATGTTTTAAAGATGCATCAGGAACTGCTAATCCACAAAAAGTTTTTGAGACTATATCTATGGCTAGAAAACTTTTACCAGATGGCACACATATAAGACTTCATACTCATGAGACCGCGGGTGTCTCTGTAGCTGCTTATATGGCTGCTTTAGAGGCGGGAGTTGATGGTATAGATCTAGCTGCTGCTCCTGTTAGTGGTGGAACTAGTCAGCCAGATATATTAACTATGCTTCATGCCACTAAAGGTATGGATTTTGATCTTGGTGGGCTTGAGATAGACAAGATACTAACTTATGAAAAAGAGCTTCAACACTGTTTAGAAGATTACTTTTTACCACCTGAAGCGACTATGGTTTCACCTATCATACCATTTTCACCAATGCCGGGTGGGGCACTTACTGCAAACACACAAATGATGCGTGATAATGGTATGATCGATAAGTTTCCAGAGATCATAGCAGCTATGACAGAGGTTGTTGAAAAGGGTGGTTATGGTACTTCTGTAACTCCTGTGTCACAGTTTTACTTTCAACAAGCACTAAATAATGTCATGCAAGGGCCGTGGAAAGCGATCGCTCCAGGGTATGG
>JBAYYR010000159.1:0-3378 GCA_041672945.1 Sulfurimonas sp.
TGCAAAAACTAAAGCACCATATATCAAGATAGTGATAGCTGAGTACTTTATGGTAGCATTTACAGTCGATGAGTAGCCTCTTGTGAGTGCGGCAAACATTTTGTTAAACCACCCAAAAAAACCTTTTGGTTCTTTGTGGATAGGCTTAAGTAAAGCTGCACAAAGTGCGGGAGTTAGGGTTAGTGCAACGAGTCCAGATATAGCGATAGAGACAACTATGGTTATAGCAAACTGCCTATACATCTCACCTGTTAATCCACCTAAAAATGCAACTGGTAGAAAGATGGAGCTTAAAACTAACACTATAGCAACGATAGCCCCGCTAACCTCTTTCATAGCAACAAAAGTTGCTTCCATCGGCTCAAGACCCTCTTTTATGTGCCTTTCGACATTTTCTATAACTATAATAGCATCATCAACAACTATACCTATAGCTAGAACAAGCCCAAAAAGTGTAAGTAGGTTTATGGAAAACCCCAAAGCATACATACCAGCAAAAGCCCCTATGATGGAGACTGGAACTGCAAGAAGTGGTATGATTGTAGCTCTAAAGTTTTGTAAAAATAAAAATATAATAAGTGTAACAAGCAAGATAGCCTCTATAAAGGTTTTTATAACCTCATTTATAGAGATATCAACAAACTCTGTAATATCATAAGGGATAATATAATCAACCCCGCTAACAAAATCTTTACTTATCTCTTTTACTGTTTTTCTAATAGCAGCAGCGGTCTCCATAGCATTTGCACCACTTTGCAAAAATATACCTATAGGGAGCGATGGGTTATTGTTTAGCTTACTCACCATATCGTAGCTTTGTGAACCCAACTCAAGAGTAGATACATCTTTTAGCTTTAGTGAACTCCCATCCTCATTTGCCCTTATAACTATATCTGCAAACTGCTCAGGGGAGCTAAATCTATCTTGAGTTTGTAGTGTAAATGTAAACATCTCTTTGTTTGAAACAGGCTCAGATGAGAGTTTACCCGCTGCATACTGCTCATTTTGCTCTCTTATAGCACTTATAACATCTTTTATAACTAAGTTGTACTTTTTAAGCTTAAATGGGTCTATCCAAACTCTTAGCGAGTAGTCTTTTGCACCAAAAATAGTAACATCACCTACCCCTTGAACCCTTTTTAGATCATCGACTATATTTATAAGTGCATAGTTAGATAAGAAAGTAGAGTCTCTCGATCCATCTGGTGAGTTTAACATGATAAACTGTAAAATATCGGGTGATTTTTCATCTACCCTAACACCTTGTCTTTGAACCTGCTCTGGTAGCCTTGATAGTGCTGTTTGGACACGGTTGTTTACATCTATCTTTGCATCGGCTGGGTTTGTACCTACTTCAAAAAATACACCTATATTTATATCACCATTATCTGATGATGTTGAACTCATATAGATCATATCTTTTGCACCATTTATCTGCTCTTCTAGTGGTGCTACAACGGTTTGTGCTAGAGTTTGAGCCGATGCCCCTGGGTAGGCGGTGGTAACTGTTATCTGAGGTGGGATAACCCTCGGGTACTCAGATACAGGTAGTGTAAATATAGAAACAAGTCCCGCTAAAACTATAAGTATGGATATAACGGAAGCAAAGATAGGTCTTTTTATAAAAAAGGCACTAAACATTTTAGTTCCCTTCTACTATATTTACTTTTGCATTTGGTCTTATCTTAGCGATATTGCTAGTTATGACCATATCGCCCTCTTCTAAACCTTCGCCAACATAAGCTATGGAGTCTTTCGCATTTAGAAGTGTCACTTTTTTCATAGTAGCAACTCCACCATCTGCTACCCACACTAAAACACCCTCAGCAGTTTTAATGATAGCAGTTTGAGGTATAGCCGCAACATGCTCAAGTGTTAAGCCATCTAGTTTAACCTCAGCAAATGAGCCTATAACTAGAGCATTATCTGGGTTGTCTAGTTTTGCTCTTAGTTGAAGTGTATCTGTAGATGACTCAACCTTTGGAGCTATATAATCAACCACCGCTTCAAACTCTTTTTTACCATAAAGTACTTTTATAGATGAGCCTAATTTTACATCTTCTAGGTATTTATGAATATCATCACTTGGGAGTGAAAACTCAACATATAAAGGATCAACCGCGGTTATAGTTGTGAGTTTTGTATCGCTACTTATATAAGAGCCTACATCGTTTGTTTTCATACCAACTATACCGCTAATAGGTGCTTTTATAGATGTATAACTAAAATCTAACTGGGCATTTTGAAGTGTCGCTTTACTTTGAGTTAGTTTTGCTTTTGCACTATCATAAGCATAAAGCAAGGCATCTCTTTGTTCTGTACTTATAGCTTTTTTCTCATAAAGAGTTTTGGCTCTATCCCAATCTCTAGTAGCTTTCTCTTTTGCTGATTCATCATTTGCTACATTTGCCTTTGCAACACTTAGAGCTGCTTGATACTCATCTTTTTGTATCTCATAGAGTAGTTCACCTTTTTTTACAAAACTACCCTCTTGAAAGTTTTTATGTACCAAATACCCTTTTACCCTCGCCATAACATCAACCTCATTGAAAGGTTTTAGTATAGCTGAGTATGTTTTTGAGTAAGGCTCATCGCTAAAGCTAACCTTACTAGCCTTTACAGGTAATGGTGGCATCTCCATAGAAGCCCCTGCTTGTTGTGTTTGTTTATCTTCACAGCCACTAAAAAGTAGTGCCACTGCTATAAAAGGTATAAATCTTCTCATCTTATAAAAACTCCTTGATATCTTTTCCACTAAAATAGATCACTTCTGCTTTTTTAATCTCTGCATCATTTAATGCTCTATGGTAAGCCTTTGTGGCATCATAAACTTCACTTAGTGCCTCTAGATAAGCGACATTATCTACAGCACCATTTTCAAACTTAACTTTTATAAGCTCGTATGTCTCTTTTGAAGCCTCTAGTGTTGCACTAGCAGCATCTATCTTTTTTAAAGCTATACTATACGACTCTTGTGCAAGTTTTAGATCTACACTAGCCTTATGCTCTTCATGTTCTAGTATAGATTTTTGACTTAGATAAGCTGAGTATTTTGACTCATACTCCGATGTTGTAGCTCCAAAATCTAAGATATTCCAACTAAGATTTAACGATGCGATATTTTGGTTTTTGATCAAAAAACCGCTCTCTTTGCTCTTGTCGTTAAAATAATACTTAGTTTTACTGATGGTATCATCAAAAAATATAGTTGGATAGTTTGTACTTTTTGATGCACTAGCCTCGTACATAAGCGACTCTACATCTTTTTTCATCGATACTATATCGGCTCTTGGTTTTACTTCTCCGCTAAACTCTTTTATAGTTGAGCCACTATCTATAGATATATCGTTTTTAAGTGTCAAATACTCTATAGCGTGT
>JBAYYR010000160.1:0-3349 GCA_041672945.1 Sulfurimonas sp.
ATAACTCTTTTGCTAAGGCTTAACCCTTAGCAAATAGGTGCTATAATAGGCACATTATGAACTACGATATCTTACTTAATATCGCAAAACAAGCGATTTTACACCACCTAAACATACCAAAAAGCTTAGATAGAGATGAGCTTTTAAAAACCTACCCATTTTTAGAAAAAAACGGTGCTAGTTTTGTTACACTAAACAAAGATGGCTCCCTAAGAGGTTGCATAGGCTCTATCATCGCTCACCAAAGCCTTTTTGATGATATCTACAAAAATGCTACACTTGCCGCTTTTGGCGATCCTAGATTTGACCCACTAAGTGTAGATGAGCTTGAACTTATCAGCATAGAAGTATCGCTCCTAAGCGAACCAAAACAGCTCATCTACAAAAACTACGACGATTTAGTAGCCAAACTAGAGCCTTTTAAAGATGGTGTTATCCTAAAACACAACTACCACCAAGGGACATTTTTACCTCAAGTTTGGGAACAACTCCCAACAACAAAAGAGTTTTTAGACCATCTTGCACAAAAAGCAGGAGCCACCCCCGCTATCTACAAACAAAACCCTACCATATATACCTACCAAGTTACATCAAAAGAGAGGGGATTTCATGAGATACTATAAACCAAAAGATAACCACTCCATCATCTGTTTACTCTGCAAACACTACTGCACCATAAAAGAGGGCAAAGTAGGTATCTGCGGGGTAAACCAAAACAGTGGCGGTGAGCTAGAGACTCTAGTATATGGTTACCCTAGTGCTATGAACATCGACCCTATTGAGAAAAAACCACTCTACCACTTTTTACCAAACACTAAAAGCTTCTCTATAGGAACCGTTGGGTGTAACCTTAGGTGTCCATTTTGCCAAAATTGGGAGATTTCACAAACAAATATAGTCGATAAAACAGACTACTTCTCACCAAAAGATATAGTAGATCTTGCCCTAAAATACAACTCAAAATCGATAAGCTACACCTACAACGAACCAACCATCTGGTACCCCTATGCAAAAGATATCGGGCTTTTAGCCAAAGAGGCAGGACTTAAAAATATATTTGTCTCAAGCGGGTTTGAATCAAGCGAAGTGCTAGAGGATATGTTAAGTTTTGTAGATGCCTCAAATATCGACCTTAAAAGCTTCAATAAAGAGTACTACAAAAAAGTCCTAAAAGCAGACCTAGATGGAGTTTTAGCGACCATAAAAACTCTAGCAAAAAGCGGAGTCCACCTAGAACTAACAACTCTAGTTATACCAGATGTAAACGATAGCACAGATGAGCTAAAAAAGATGGCGGAGTTTATAGCCCAAGTAGATGCTAAATTGCCATGGCACCTAAGTGCATTTTACCCAAACTACAAGCTAAACGACACAAAAGCAACACCACTAAAAACTCTACTAAAAGCAAAAGGGATAGCCAAAGATGCGGGGCTTGAGTATGTCTATATAGGCAATATAACCCACGATACCAACACCTACTGCCCAAAGTGTGAGAACCTACTTATATCAAGAGAGAACTACACTTCAAAGATAGTAGGCTTAAGTCTTGATCGTTGCCAAAAGTGCAACTACACCATAAAAGGGGTATTTTTATGAAAAAAGAGATGAGCTTTGCAGGGAGTTTTTACTCACAAGATAGAGCCGATATCTTAGAGATGTTTAAACACTTCGATAAACTTTATGAAAAACATTTTACACCAATAGATGCTAAACCAAAAATCATCTTAGTTCCACATGCAGGGCATATCTACTCAGGTTTTACTGCTAGTGTCGCCTATAAAACTCTACAAAACACAAACCCAAAAACCGCCATCATCTTAGCCCCATCTCACAGAGTACTTTTTGATGGTTTTAGCACATCTAACTACTCATCTTTTAAAACCCCATTAGGAGACATAACATCCGATGATGAACTTATAAAAGACAAACCACACCACCCAAAAGCCCACATAGAACACAGCTCAGAGGTGCAACTACCATTTATAAAACACTACTTGCCAAACACCAAAGTAGTAGAGATAATCTACTCAGACACTACCACAGATGAGCTTTTAGCACTTATAGAAAAACCGCTATCGCTTAAAGATGTAGTCCTTATAGTTAGTACAGACCTTAGCCATTTTCACACCCAAAAAGAGGCAAATAGTATAGATAGTTTTTGTATAAAAGCTCTCCTTGAGCTTAACTCATCACTTATCCAAAACCCTTGTGAAGCTTGTGGGGCAAAGGGTTTTAAAACCGCCATAGAGTATGCTAAAAAACACTCTCTTACCCCAAAACTACTAGACTACCGCACTAGTGCCGATGTTAGCGGTGATACCTCTAGTGTAGTTGGGTATATGAGTGGCTACTTTACTTAAGTTCTAAATGTCTCTAGCTTAGCATGGAGTGCATCGGTCATTGAGTTTAGATGATCAGCCGCCGCTGCTATCTCCTCTACACTTCTAGCATTTGCCGAAGATATATGGTTTATCTCATTTACCGCACTAACTATCTGCTCTATATTTACCCCCGTTCTCTCAAAATCATCTACGGTTTTATCGGTAGATAACACAGCCTCTTTTACTATCTCCACACTACTATCTATCCTCTCTTCTACATTACCCGCACTAATAGCCAACTCTTGCACCTCTTTTGAGTTCTCATTCATAGATGAGCTTACATCAGCGATAGACTGAACTATAACATTTATAGTTGCATTTATCTCACTTAGTGATTTTTGAGTCCGCTCAGCAAGTTTTCGCACCTCATCAGCCACCACCGCAAACCCTCTTCCATGCTCACCCGCCCTTGCTGCTTCTATCGCTGCATTTAGAGCTAGTAGGTTTGTTTGATCTGCTATATCAGAGATGATATCTAGTACAGTTTTTACCTCATTTGCCTCATCTGAGAGTTGTTGCATCCTCTGAGATAGCTCCACTTCAAGAGCGGCCGATTTTTGAACCTTACTAGTTAGATCAACCACAACCTCTCTTGCATCGGCTAAGTTAGTATTTGCACTTAGTATCCTCTCTTTAGAACTAGTCGCCTCTTTTATAGCTACGACTATCTCTTGTTGTATCTCTATGGCTTTTTTTGTCGCCTCATCAACTACCGCTACACTCCTCTCAACATTACTCCCAACACTAAGCGAAGTAGTTGATAGTTCGTGTGATATAGAAGCATTTTCACTTGAGCTTTGCTTTGAGCTATCTATAAGCTCTCTTAGAGTGTTTACAAAGTCATTAAAACCATGAGCCATATCTGAAAGCTCTTGAGGTGCCTCCTCATCTACTCTTATGGTTAGGTCTTTTGTTTTAGATATCTCAAGCAAGGTCTCTTTAAACTCCTCAAGTGGTTTGGTGACCGA
>JBAYYR010000161.1:0-3221 GCA_041672945.1 Sulfurimonas sp.
GATAGTTTTATAAACCAAAGTATAAGCAGACTAAATATAACAATCCCAACCGCCAAAGTAGTAGCAAGAGCCATAACATTAAACGATGCCTCATCTACTTTTTGTTTTATATCGCTATTTATGAGTTTAAAAAACTCTTTTTCAAGCTCTGCTATGATATCTATAGAGTTAGTAGCAACATCAAACCACCTACTAGCATCGACTTCAAGATCCTCACCCACAGGGGTATCTTGTACTTTTTGCATAAGAGCAAACATCTCATCTACACTCGCTCCACCAAAAACTCTACTATATATCTCTTTTATACTATCTGGTGCTAGTTGTAAAAACTTTTTATTATTACCCTGATATAGCTCCATTTTAGCTTCAAGATAAGCAAAATCTTTAAAATCGGCTCTATTTTTTATAAACACACCATTTAAAATAGCCCTAGTCTCACCCAAAAACTCTTTAGCATACACTAAGTGAGAGTAGGACTGAACCATATTTCTACTACCTGTATCATCTACATGTGAAGCGACTAAGTTTAAGCTCTCTATGATCGAGAGTATAGTGCTAGTGTAGCCATCTTGCACATCTTGTGGAGCTATAGCTCTTGTATCTATCCTCTCCCTTATAGCATTTAGCCGATTTAACCCCTCTACACTACCCATATCCCTACCGTTTGCACTATAGATATCTTTAGTGTTTTTTATAGCCTCATCGACTCTAGCTCTTCTTTGTTTTAGAGCATCTGTAGTACCGCCACCCAAAACAGCACCCATGCTAAGCCCTCTCTCAACTTGAAGCTGGTGCACCATAAGGCTTAGAGCTTCACTCTCTTTTATGCGGCTTTGGTTATCTAAGAGATTGTTTTTTATCCCTATATCATAAAAAAGTCTCCCCAAAGATAGTATAAGTATCGCCCCCATAGGGATACTTATTAGTACCATTAGTCTTATTTTTGTACTTAGTTTTTTCATGTTTATTCCTCGATTTTACTAGATGGTTTTGCAAAGTAGTACCCTTGTGAGTACTCAACTCCCATCTCTTTTACTAGTCTATATATCTGCTCATCCTCTACAAACTCAGCTATAGTTTTAAGCCCTAAGCTCTTTGCAAACCTAACTATAGTTAGCACCACATCGTATGTGCTTTTATCTTTTGCTATATCTTTTATAAGAGAGCCGTCTATCTTTAGATAGTCTGCTTTTAGTTTTATGATATACTCAAAGTTACTATAACCCGTCCCAAAGTCATCTATAGCTATCTTGCACCCATACTTTTTCACCTCCGATATAAACTCCGACACAGCCTCAAAGTTCCCGACATACTCAGACTCCACAAGCTCAAAAACCACTCTCTTGCCTATGTCATACTTTAAGAGCATACGAAGTATAAAAGCCCTTATATCCTCACTTAAAATATCCTCCACCGATAGATTTATAGAAAACTCTTTTTTACTACTAGCAAACCTCTCAAATGCTTGAGTGATAACTATCTTTGTTATCTCAAAGTAGTTTTTGCTCTTTTTTGCCACATCTAAAAAATGGTATGGTGTTATCACAGCTCCATTGCTATCTACCATCCTAACAAGGCTCTCATACTTCTCATGCTCTAGAGTTTGGTTGTTTACTATGCTCTGATAAAAAGTCTCAAACCTCCCATCTACAAGAGCCTCTCTTATCGACTCTACACACTGCAAGTTTTTATGGTACTGCTCTTTTAGTGAGTTTTCATGAGTATATATAACTACATCTTCTCTCTTTTGCTTAGCTAGTTTTAGTGCCATATCTACACTAGTAAGTAGCTCATCTTTTGGCTCAAAGCTTATGCCACAGCTCCACGACAAGCTCACCTCTTTTTGGTCTATAAAGTGCCTTTTTTTGAGATGAAACATCATCTCTTCACAAAGCTCTACAAACTCATCTCTATCAAAATCCCTAGCAAGGATAGCTATCTCATCACCCTTTAGCCTATATAGATTTAGCTTATCATCATCTTGCACCAAACAGTGGGCAACACAAACAACTTCAGCTATAACACTATCACCAAAACTATGTCCATAAAAATCATTTAACTCTCTAAAGTTGTCTATATTAAAGAGTGCTAGTGCTAAATTTTTCCCTTTTTTTATATCTTCTAGTAGCTTATACCTATTACCATGCCCTGTTAGATGGTCTGTTTTTGCCACCTGCTCAAAAAGCTCTTTTTGCTCCACTAAGCTTGTTATATCGCTCTGCACCCCTATATACTCAAGCACCTCACCATGCTCATCTAGTATTGGCGATATAAAAACCTTTACAACAAAACTACCACCATCTTTTTTTCTGTTTTTAAGCTCACCCTGCCAAGCCCTTTTTAGCCCTTTTATGGTGTACCATAGCTCTTTATATATCTCTTTTTTGTTGTTTTTATCTCTTATAATGTTGTGGTTTTTACCTATTAGCTCATCTCTTGTGTAGCCACTTATCTTGCAAAACTGATCATTTACATATGTTATAAACCCGAGTGTATCGGTTTTTGAGACTATCATACTCTGATCCATCACACCCTTATACTGCTCTAAAAGCACTCTAGAGTTATTTAGGCTTGAGTTTAGTTTTGAAGTGGAGTGGAGTATGCTTTTTATAAGAGTAAAAACCCCATACAGCAAAACCAAACCAAAAAACACCAAAAAAGCTATGCCAGTAGCTATGTATCTTTTATGGCTCACTTTTTGAGCCAAAAGCAAACCTCTCATCTCATCTAACATACCATCTTCGACCACTTTTATACTATTTAGTGTATATGTCGATTTTTCAAACCACTTTAGAGCCATACCCTCTAGTGCTACATCTTTTTTCTCATTTAGCACATCTGTTGCTATTTTTATACTCTCATTGAAACTTTCATCATTTAGTATATGTTTATATTTGTGGAAAAATTTGCTATGTTTAAAGCGGTTCATCTGAGTAAAAAAAGAGCCTTTTATCTCTAAAAGCAAAGCGACATCTTCGGCTTTTAACTCTTTTAGCAAAAAAGACTTCAAAAGCAGCGCTCTCATCTTCCCCGCAGACTCTTTTGCACCCAAAAGATATAGGTAGTTTTGTAAACACCCTCTAAGTTCTATATTTTGAGTGCTATCAAGAAGTTTTACAAACTCCTCTATAAGTAAGGAGATCTGTTTTGTGTAGTAGGTGTAGCTATCTTCTAGAGGTCCCCCCCCCCCCCCCCCCCCCACCCCCTTTCCCTTTTATGAG
>JBAYYR010000162.1:0-3215 GCA_041672945.1 Sulfurimonas sp.
AATTTTTATACCTTCTGGAATAACAGTATATGTCCCTGCAACTACTACAGAAGGAAGTAAAAAATTTACTACTTTAGAATCTACTTTTATTAATATTGGTGATTCTTTAAGTGCAGAAATAGAAGCTGAAGCAGAATTAACAGGAAGTTTATATAATGGAATATCAGGGAATTTAACTTTACAGGGTGCTATTCCTACCGTCGATTATTTTCAAGTTACAGTAGTTAGTACTGGAGGATTAGAGTTAGAAACTGATTCAACATACAGGCAGGAATTGAAAGATTATATACAAGAACAGGGTAAATCTACAGAAACCGCCATTGAAAATTATTCTAAAAGATATATATATGGAAATACTAAATTAACTTCTGCAAAATTATTTTTTAGAAGTACAGAACCTTTAGGATTACGTAATGTATTAATTTGTAATGATGGTATGGGAATGCAGGGGACAGAAGATGCTACATATGCTGTAGCTACTCCATATAGTTATACAGCATTAGGAGGAGAGTTATATATTTCTCTACCCTATTATCCTATTGTATCCTCTCTTCCCATTATCATAGATAATAATGCTGTAGTATTAACTCAGAATATAGATTATTATGTAGATTATGGAAGAGGTAAAATAGAGTTTATGACTCCATTAGTAGTGACTCATATTATTCGAGTATGGTATACTTTTTATGGTGATATTATATATCAATTGCAAAAAGAATTAAATACTAATTATATAGCGGCGGGCTCATCTATATTAGTACGACCTCCTGAAAGCACCTGGAATACTACAGTTAATATTACAGCAGTATTAACTGTAAAAGATGAAACATTATTAGCAGCCACGATAACTCAGATTAAATCTGCGATAACGGAATATATAAGAACATTAGCAATCGGGGATAAATTAAGTTATAATAATTTAATAGAAATTATGTTAAATCCTATTAATGTTATTGATGTTAATATTTCAGCTCCCACTACTGATGTTTATCCTGCTAATAATCTAGGTGTGATAGTATTAGGAACTTTAGCTATAGGATGAAATATGATAAATATATTAGATTATATAGATAGTGAAAAGATAGTAAAATTAAAAAGTAATATAGCTAAAATAGGGCATTTAAATACTACTAATTCTAATTTACAGAAATTATTAGAAACAACAGGATTATTAGATACTATATTATTAGGAAATATAAATAAGAATTTAAGTATAAATGCAGATATAGAATCTGTAGTAAAAGAGGGCAGTTTTGGAGAATTAGAGTTTGGAAAGGAATTCTATGGAGGACGTATTACAGAAACAGAAAATATTATATTTAATCAGCCCCCAATAGCATTATCTTTTGCACATCGTATTCAAAATAAATTTAGTAATAATTTTTTACGACTTCCCACTACACTATATACAGGACAATATATTGTTGATAATGGTACTGAAAATAAAGTTGTATCTGGAGCTGGATTTCCTTTAACGCTGTCATGGGTAAATGTAACTACTTATCCTCCTTATTTGCCAAAAAGTGCATATGGATGGTGGGATATATTAACTAATATTACAGGTACTATAAATGAAATAAATTGGATTAATTTTGAGGCGGAGCAAGATTGGAGTACTTATACTAATTTACGAGCCTGGGTTGCTCCAGGTAGTGTTGCTACAGATATTAATGCAGGTGATTTCCGTTTCGTTATAATTGATCCTATTAGTGGGACTTTTTATATAGATATTCCACAAATTTTAACTACAGATACTAATTATTTCCTAATGGATTTAGATATTACTCCTGTACTTTTAGCTAATGTACAGGGATGGGGTATTCAGAAAAAAAGAGATGATTTTTTAGAATTCTTTTTAGATGATTTAATATTATATAATCCCGCTATGTTAATTTATCCTGTTATTATTTCTACCTTACGTGGGATATTAATAGAGGATACTGATTATTTAACTTCTTTTATAAATAAGGGATATTTAGAATTAATGTATACCCCTAAAGAAAATGAGCAGTTTATAGTTATTTATTGCCCTAAAAAAAATATGATTAGAATTAATAATGAATATATATGTTATGATGAATTAATTCAGACAGGCATTAATTTTACTGCTAAAATTACAGGTCGGGGTATGTTAAAATCTGAAATAAAAAGTCATACTATAAAAGATAATGTTGAATTAATATATACGCCGAATCATACTATAGCAGCGAAATATCAAACGGTTGGAATATCATCTTCAGATGTTTATTTAGATACAATAACACAAAAGGTAGGGATAAAAAGACCATCCCCTGCTTATTGTGACTATTGGCAGAGAGATATAATAGAATATACAACAATTAAAGGTAAAAATACTTTAGAACGGGTAGAAGAAAGTTTATTACGAATATATCCATTTTTACGAGGACGTAGTACTATTACTACTAGCCCTCGGTATCCAGGAGCTATATTAATATGGTTTGAAAAAAGTAAGGAATATGAAAAATTAATATATGATGTATGGGAATATTATGCTAATAATCAGATAGCATTACCAGGAGATATATTATTGAATTCATACTGGTGGGATATAGCTATACCACCATTGCCAACATCATATTTCTGGGATAACCCGATTATTCTAAATAGCCAAAATTATAATAGCTGGATATGGTCAGGGGTATCTTATGGAGGATTAGGACTATTATTAACTTCTTTACCCCCTGTGGATGGTCATTATGATTATATGATATTTCCAGAAGAGGTTAAATGGATATTACCAGCTAATACTGGTATATTATTTTTAGATCAGGAGGAGATTTTATGAAACAGGTATTAATAAATGCAGGGGAGGCTGGTATATTAACAGATGGGAATAGATTTAATTCTTATCCTAAAGAATTTTTAAAATTCCTTATGCACAGGATATTTGGATCTCGATTATTAAATGGAACTATAGTCTCAGATAGAACAGGCGGTATAGTTTTTTCATATCCCTGGATAGCACCTACAGGAGCTCCTGGAATATATCGAGTATATCGACATTATGATGATACTGCAGGGGTAACAGGAACTACCCATGACTTATTTGCAATAGATCGTGATGGTGATTTTATCTGTGACACTCAGTATCCTACAGTTTTTAAAGATGTTACAATAGCGGGGGTATTAGGTACAGACTATTATATCTTTATACGTCATGTAGCTAGTAATTACCAGGAAAATAGAGCTGTATG
>JBAYYR010000163.1:0-3184 GCA_041672945.1 Sulfurimonas sp.
ACTAAGTGAAGAGCTTGTTATGTGGAGTAGTTATGAGTTTAAGTTTGTAGAGCTAAGCGATGAGTACTCAACAGGTTCATCTATCATGCCACAAAAGAAAAACCCAGATGTCCCAGAGCTTCTTCGTGGAAAAAGTGGACGAGTCTATGGCTCACTTATGGGGCTTTTAACAGTTATGAAAGCACTTCCACTAGCTTACAACAAAGATACTCAAGAGGATAAAGAGGGTGTTTTTGATGCGGTAAAAACCGCCGAGATATCACTTGAGATACTAAAAGAGACACTAAAAACCATGAGCATAAATGAGCAAAATATGTACAATGCTTGTAAAGTAGGGCATCTAAGTGCTACAGATTTGGCTGATTATCTTGTGCAAAAAAAAGATATCCCTTTTCGCGAAGCTTACTTTATAACAGGTCAAGCGGTAGGAAAAGCGGGAGAGCTAGGGATCGATATAAGCGATATGAAGCTAGAAGATCTACAAAGTATCGATAGCAGAATAAGCGAAGATGCACTAAGCTATCTTGATATAAAAAACTCTATGAATGCAAGGATGAGCGATGGTGGAACTGCTAGTGCTAAAACACTTGAGCAGTTAGAGTATTTTAAAAACTATATAGAAGGGGTTTGATATGAAGGTGAGTATTTCACATATAGATGGTATGAAGTTTGAGGCAAAAACCCAGAAGGGGAGTTTTATCATAAATTGCCCAGAGATTAGCCCTATTGAGTATTTTTTAGCAGGAATCATCTCTTGTAGTGCTTCAGATATGGCACAGATACCTAAAAATCAAGGTAAAAATATAAGCAATTTAGTTGTAGATGGTGATGCTACTAGAAACGATGACTTCCCAAAAAAGTTTAATGAGCTTCATCTAACATATAGTTTTGATTCTGATGCTGATGATGTTATGGCTAGTAGATGGGTTATGGCTTCTATTGAGACATACTGCTCAACCATAAACACCATAAGAGATAACACCACTATCTACTACACCATAAAACACAACGGTAAAATCATAAAAGATAGAGAGAAAATCATCTCAGGTGGCGGAAGTAAGATAGATTTGGGAGAGCTAGATAGCTGCTGCCCATCTTGAGTTTTAGACATTGAACCTAAAGTGCATGATGTCACCATCTTGCACTATATACTCCTTGCCCTCTAGTCTCATCTTTCCAGCCTCTTTTGATTTTTGTTCACCGCCACAAGCTATATAGTCGTTGTAGCTTATAACTTCAGCACGGATAAACCCTTTTTCAAAGTCGTTGTGTATAACTGCTGCTGCTTTTGGGGCGGTTGTGTTTTTCTTGATAGTCCACGATCTTACCTCTTTAACCCCTGCGGTAAAGTAGCTCATAAGACCTAGTTTATCAAAACCTTTTTGGATGATCTGAGCTAGTCCACTCTCGGTAACTCCAAGTGAATCCAAAAACTCTTTTGCTTCATCATCCTCAAGCCCTATAAGCTCCTCTTCAACCTTTGCACAGAGTTTTATAACTTCACAGTTGTGTTTAGTGGCAAACTCTTTTAGTTTTAGAACATACTCATTGTCCTCTAAAAGTCCATCTTCATCGACATTTGCACCATACATAATCTCTTTTGCAGTTAAAAATCTACTCTCAGCCCAAAACTTCTCAAAAGCTTCGCCACTAGGTAGTTCAAAGTTTCTAGCAAGGTTTCCATCTGCTAAAAACTCTGCCAAAGCATTTGCCATATCAAGCACTTCTGCGGCACTTTTATCACTTTTTGCTTGTTTTTTGATCCTCTCTATACGGTTTTGAAGCATCTCTATATCGGCTAGTATTAGCTCATTTTCTATGATCTCTACATCTCTAAGTGGATCTATGCTCCCTTCATTATGGACGATGTTTTCATCATCAAAACATCTAACAATTTGAAGTATAACCTCAGTTTCACGGATATTTGATAAAAACTTATTACCAAGCCCCTCACCTTTTGATGCACCCTTTACAAGTCCTGCGATATCGACAAACTCTATCACAGAGTGCTGAATCCTCTCTGGTTTTACTATCTTTGCTAGTTCATCTAGTCTGCTATCTGGCACTGGTACTACTGCTTTATTTGGCTCTATAGTACAAAAAGGGTAGTTTGCTGCTTCTGCATTTTGTGCTTTTGTTAGTGCATTGAAAGTTGTTGATTTTCCGACATTTGGTAGTCCTACCAGTCCTATGCTAAGTCCCATATTTTACCTTAAAGTTAATGATTTTGTGAGTGGAAGTCTATCAAAACCTTACTTAATATGTTATTGGATATTTAGCTATTTTTTGGGATTATAAATGGTGTGTAGATATCGCTAAAAATGCAATACTAAAATAGGACAAAATATGTTTTTTAACATCTATTTAAGACAAATAGATATATAATTATTTTGAAACTAAATTATAAAAGGATTTGAAGATGAAAAAAATAGCAATTGCTTCTTTAGCGGTTCTAGGGTTAAGTTCAGTACTAATGGCGGGTGTTCCTGCATCATGTAATGGTTGTCACGGACCAGATGGTTCAAAAAACACAATGGTTCAAGGTGGCGAGGGTATTCCTAACACTATGACTAAAGCTGATTTAAAAGAGGCTCTACATGGTTATAAAGCTGGTACACTTAACAAATTTGGTAAAGGTGCTATGATGGTTAGCTTCAGTAAGCCTTTAACTGATGCTCAAATAGATGAGATAGCTGAGGCTTGGGGTAAATAATCCTACTCAAATCACCCTTCCTTGGGTGGTTTACACTACACTTCGTTAAACAATCATAAATTTTAAAACTTAAGAGAATGTTTTGCTTTATAAACAAGTAATTTTTTGCTAATATTTGTAAAATAAATCAAAAGAGGTGCATTGGGTGTTTTATGTCAAAATTGCTTTAGGGTTGCTAGTTGCTTTTTTTGCAATATCGATGCTCCTACTAGATAGCTTAAACTACAAACAAGAAAAACCTCAACAAATAACTTCCACAAAAACAATAAACTCCATAGATGAAGGTGCCTGTATAGGGTGCCACGGTAAAAACTGGGAAAATATAGCCCTCTCAAAATCTCTAGTAGTAGCTCAGATGAGCGAACAGCAGATTATAGATGCACTTTTGGGGTACAAAAATCAGCATTATGGTTCAGATAAAAAAGATATCATGAGGGCTCAAGTACAAAAATATAGCGATGAAGAGCTTAT
>JBAYYR010000164.1:0-3175 GCA_041672945.1 Sulfurimonas sp.
TAGTTCTTCCATATATCCTAACCAAATCTGTTTTTGAAATTATACTATTATAGATAGTGTTTTTCAAGTATAGCCACTACATAATTTTGCTATAATTACTTAAAAGTATGGTAAAGGATGCAGTATGGTTTATACAGAAAAAATCACATTTAACCTTCCAGTAGAGCTAAAAGCTAAAGTAACTGAGCTAAAAGATGAACTACAAACTTCATTTTCGCATATATATGTAGAAGCTACAAGAGAGTTTGTAAAAAAACAAGAAGATAAAAAATGGGCTAGAGGTTTTGAACTAGCAAGTAAAGATCAAGAGTACCAAAAACTCTAAATTCAAGATATTCACTTAACTTAGATTGACTAATATATGAAAAACTACCTACTACTTAGCTTTATGATTATTATATTTGCAGGGTGTTCAAAACAACCATCCATCAAAGAGGGTGATCTGTTTATAAAAACCTCGTTTGATTCTTTGCCAAAATGGCAAGAGCAAGACCATAAAACAAACCTCTTGCTATTTATAGATGAGTGCAAAAACACAAAAACTAAAGAGATATATGGTACTTTGTGTCAAAAAGCTTCACAAACACAAAATGCAGAGGAGTTTTTTACAAAAAACTTCACACCATTTAAAGTATTGAGCTCTAAAGATGGAAGCGATGAGGGTCTGCTAACTGGCTACTATGAGCCAACCCTAAATGGTTCTCTAACAAAAAAAGAGCCTTACATATACCCCATCTATGAAACACCAGAGGATCTTTTAATCATCGACTTAGCAGATGAGTATAGTGAGCTAAAAGGCTACAACCTAAGGGGCAAACTACAAGGCAACAAGATAGTAGCCTATGATGATAGAGAGGCGATAGATCAAAAAGGTTTAGATGCTAAGATTATCTGTTTTGTGGACTCTAAAATCGATCTATTTTTTTTAGAAGTGCAAGGCTCTGGAGTCGTAAAACTCGATAATGGTGAGTCGATGTATATAGGCTACCACAACCAAAATGGACGAAAATACACTTCAATAGGAAAATACCTTATAGATAAAAATCATCTAAAAAAAGAGACTATATCTATGCAAAGCATAAAAGAGTTTTTGCTAAATAACCCAAATATAATAGATAAAGTGCTTCATCAAAACCGCTCAAAGATATTTTTCAAACAAAAAACTACTCCCGCTGTTGGGGCTATGGGTGTGGTTTTAAAGCCAAATATAAGCATAGCTGTTGATACTAAGTTTACTAAACTAGGCTCATTTTTATACCTAAGTGCCAAAGATGAGGGGTTTGAAAAAGATAGCTTAGTTGTAGCTCAAGATAGAGGTGGAGCGATAAAGGGTAGCTTAAGAGCCGATCTTTTTATGGGGAGCGATGAGCTTGGTGCTGGTAAGCTAAAAGCTAAGCTTAGTATGTTTTTACTTCTACCAAATGGGGTTGAGCCTTGAACTACTCACTAAAAAAGTTTAACAAACTAGTCGAAGCACTAGAGGCACTTCCAACTATAGGCAAAAAATCGGCTACAAGGTTAGCCTACCATATGGTGATGAGAGATAGTTTTTGTGCATTAAAGCTAACGGGAGCTATAGAAGAGGCACTTTCGCACATAAAAGAGTGTGCTAGTTGTGGCGGTATGTGTGAAGATGAGATCTGCCATATCTGCTCAGACGATAGAAGAGATAAGAGTCTTCTTTGCATAGTAGAATCTGCTAAAGATATACTTTTACTCGAAGAAAATGGGCTTTTTGATGGCTACTACTTTGTACTAGAAAACATCAACGACAATCTACTAACAAAACTTATAGCAAATGTGCAAAGCGGGGTAAAAGAGATAGTTTTTGCACTAACCCCTTGCATACAAAACGATGCACTTATGTTGTTTATAGAGGATAAACTAAAAGGGCTAGATGTGAGCTATACAAAGATAGCTCAAGGTGTACCAACGGGGGTAAGCCTTGAAAATATCGACACACTCTCGCTAAGTAGAGCCTTGCAAGATAGAGTTAAGGTCTAACTATAGTTTTTGAAGAGTTCTTCTAAAAAATCTTATAGGCTCAGTTGAGACACCATATTTTGTTTCAACTACAACATCCATAAGCACACTTCCGCTTTGCTCGGGGGTTTGTACTTGAAAATAATCATTGCAAGTCGAAGCGGTGTTATAGATATACTTCATGCTTACATTTACACTAAATAGGCTATCTATATCACTATCAAATGTAGGACTATAGCTACTCTGACACCCATCTTTTGTAATCTTTAAAAGTGTAAGCTCAACTGCACTTTTAGCCAAAAGTTCTGCTTGTTCTCTTAGGTAGATATCGCCCGATCTTTTAACTGTTTCACTTGTTAGTGTAAGTGCTAAAGTCATAATACCCGCAACTACAAGTATAACTATAACCGCTAGTATCATCGCAAAACCGCTTCTTGAAGAGGTCATTAAAACACTGTTTTTTCTTTGCATAAGCTATACTCCTCTAACATATTACTTCTAGCACAAAGCTGTAGCCTTAAAAGAGTCCCATCCATCCTAAAACGAAAAGTATCTACATTTTCCATAAGCATAAACTTTTCACCATTTACCTTATAGGTCTCACCTTTCCAAGGCTTATAGTTTGTATATAAGTAGAGAGTTCCATTATCATTCTCTATGGCATAAGCACTATTTATAAACTGATAGTACTCATAGATAGTAGCACCGCTAAAATCGGCTCCTGCATCACTAGTAAAGATATTATTTGATCCAATGGTAACTGGATGGATAGAGCCGCTTTGATTTACTAAAGCACCACTCCACCCAAACCCATCGACTACATCTATATTTTGCTCACCCACAAAAAACAAGGCTCCGCTAACTATACTAGCATCTGTTTTAGGTGAGAAAAGTTGTGTTGAAGTTGTCTGCTCTATATCTATAACCCCACTCCAAAGTTGCATATCTGTTCCCCTGTAGCTATCTATATCTTGCCCTAACCACTCTAAAACAGTTGCATTGCTATCATAAGTTGAGCTAGATAGTGCTTGAAAATTACCATCTGCCTTTTTAGCAATAACTGACTCTTTTATACGATAAGTTAGTCTTTGAGCTATGGTATTTAGTGCCGCTTCTGTTTTTGCTTGAAGTTCGTTATTTACCTTTGAGTAAAAGTAGTTCTCATAAGCATTTTTAAGTAGCCCTATGCCGT
>JBAYYR010000165.1:0-3172 GCA_041672945.1 Sulfurimonas sp.
GTAGCAGTAGCCATAAATATAACAAGTATCACAAGAACTATGTCCACAAAAGGGGTCATATTTATCTCAGATATCTCACTATCTTCATAGCTCATTTTTAGCCTCTTGTTCTAGTAGTATCATCTTAATTCTTCTAACAAAATAGTTATATGCCATCACCGATGGTATCGCCACAAAAAGCCCTGTTGCGGTTGCTACAAGCGCCTCAGATATACCACCCATGATGGTTGCCACACCTAAAGAGTTCTCATCCCCTAAACTATGAAAAGCATTTATAACTCCCAAAACTGTCCCGAAAAGCCCTATAAAAGGGGCATTGTTTCCAAAGGTAGCTAAGATACCTAGCCGTTTTTCAAGCTGAAGTTTTATATTTGCCCTGCTTAGTGTTTCATCAAATGTACTAAAGACAATAAGCCTCTCAACCATAATAACAAACGAAATAAAGCTCATAAAAAGAAGTACATAAAGAATGGGATCAACACTTAAAAGTGCAATTCCTAAAAGTTTTTCACTCAACACAATTAGCTCCTTTTTTGTGGAAAAAATATAGTCTCAAACTCCACTTTTTGCTCATCAAATGGTGTTGTGATTAGTTGTGGGTAAAATGAGTCTATAAGCCATCTAATCCCAAGAAGTCTCATAAAAGATGGTGGGCGAGATATGTAGTTAAATGGCTTAGATGGGACTAAAAAAACTCTCTTATTTTTAAGTGCATCTAGTGGTTTAAACTTTGGGTTTTGCCATATATTTTTAAAAAACTCACCTTCCATAACCACTATAACATCGGGGTTACTCAAAAGCACACTCTCTGCTGAGATTTTCTCCATACCGTAGTTTGAACTCATCTTACAATCGAGTGCATTTTTACCACCCGCATAGTTAAATGGCTCAAGATGAAAAGAGCCATCGCACTCACTATTTAGCCCATCTACACCCTCTGCAAAGTAGTAGCGGGTAGGTTTTGTTATCTTTTTTTCATACTCATTTAAAAATGATAGTGTTTTGTTTGTGTAGTCTATAAGCTCATCTGCTCTTTTTTTATCGCCACTTAGCTCACCTAGTAGCTCAAACTGTTTTACAAGATCATATATTGAGTCATTTTTCACCATAAGTACTGGTATATTTAAGCTTTTTAGTTTAGACAAGATGGTACTAACTCCATTCATTCTGCCCCACAAAAGTATCACATCTGGTTTTAAGTTTGCCAACATCTCAAGGTTTGGAGTCCTACCCTCACCCATAAATCCACCAACTATAGGCTTATCAAAAGCACTCCCTACATACTCTTTTTGCATATCGTTATATGGTGAGTTTAAAGCTCCAACTAGATCAGGGTTAAATGCCAAAAGAGACATATTTATCGGGGGCGAAGCGGCATATATCTTCGTGATATTTTCTGGCACTAAAACAGAGTTGTTGTAGTGGTCGATGATAACTCTAGCCTCAAGGTTTAAAACAACAAAGATAAGCAAAATTATAGTTCTCATAAGGGCTCCATACTCACTTTAACATCTAGTGGTTTTGCATGGTATGGCGAAGATGTAACTATAAGATCGACCCCACATTTAACATACTCTTGTATATTGCTATGGTTTATGCCACCTGTTGCACTAAGTAGTAGATTTGGGTAGTTTTGCTTAAGTGTAGTGCATCTACTAAGCTCCTCATAGTTCATCTTTTCACACTGAAGTATATCAGCCCCTAAAGATGCAAAATACTCCGCTTCGCCAAAATTCTCAACCTCAACTGTAACTTTTTTCTCTACAAAACTCTCTTTTAGGTTTTTAAAACCGCTCTCAAGCTCATCTTTGGTTTTAAAAAACTCAAGGTGTTGAGCAAATACCAAGATAGTATCATAAAGCCCTAGTCTATGTGGCACTCCGCCACCACACATAACCGCTTTTAACATAAGCTCTTTTGCACTAGGTAGATTTTTTCTTGTTGTAGATATGCTTATGTTTGGGTTTATCTCTCTTGCAAGGCTTAAAAGTTGGTTTGTATATGTAGATATTCCACTCATATACTCAAAGATATTTTGAACTATTTTCCAAGCTTTATGGAGTTTTTCTGCTTCACCCTCACACAAAACTATACTCTCTTTAGCCTCTACTACTTCGCCGTTATGCTTAAAAAAAACATACTTTAACCCTAACTCATCAAAAACTTTTTTCGCCTCATCTACTCCACAAAGAACTATCTTTTGTTTTGGAGCATACTTCATAGTACCCATCTTATTGCCTATGCCAAGTCCGTGTGTTGTCAAATCAAAATACCCCGCATCTTCAAACAGTAAACTCATATTTTTACTCCTTCTCTAAATATAGGCACACACCTTTTATGCTTTTGGTGTGTGATGATATCAGCATCGATACCATAAATATTTTCAATCATCTTTTTTGTAATCACATCATCTGCTAACCCATCTGCCATAACACTTCCACCACTCATAATCACAACTCTACTAGAGACAAGTAGTGCATGGTCTGGATAGTGTGTTGTTTTTAGTATGGTGTAGCCATCTTTTGCAAGTGAGTCTATAAGCTCTAAAAGTCTTATCTGATTACCATAATCAAGCCCAGCTACAGGCTCATCCATCAAAAATACCCTACTCTCTTGAGCCATAGCACGAGCGATTAGCACCATCTGTTTTTGTCCACCACTTAGATTTGCAAAATCTTTTTGTGCCAAATCCTCTATGCCTATCTTGCTTAGCATCTCATAGCTTTTCTCATAATCAACCCTACTAGGTGTTGAGAAAAACCCAAGTCTAGCGACCCTTGCCATCACAACCATATCTATAACTTTGTAGTTAAATGGGGTGTTGTTATACTGCGGTATGTAGGCCATAAGAGTAGATAGCTCTTTGTGTGAGTAGTTTTTTAAGCTTTTGCCATATAGTTTTATCTCGCCCTTACCATCTAAAAGCTTTAACATAAGCTTTATAAGTGTACTTTTACCACACCCATTTACCCCAAGCAAAGATACCGCTTCACCCTCAAAAAGCTCAAAATCTATACCACTTAAAACCCTATGGTTTTTGTAGCTAAAGTGTAGGTTTTTAACCTCTAGTATCTTTTTTAGTTCCATGCCGATTTACCTTTTTTAAGTACCACTATAAATATAGGTATCCCAATAAGCGAAGTTAGTATCCCAAGTGGCACCTCAACACTAA
>JBAYYR010000166.1:0-3171 GCA_041672945.1 Sulfurimonas sp.
TGTGTCTTTATCGCCATAGTTTCCATAGTAAGATAGAGCTTTATCATCATACTCTTTTGAGGCTACTTTTTGCTCAAGCTTACCACTGCCTTTTTCTATAGCTATGCTAGATGCAGTTGCACTAGTTGAAGCTTTTTGCTCCTCTTTACTCTCACCACTACATCCACTTAAAAGTAGTGTAGCTAGAAGAGTTGTTAATATATAGTTCTTTTTCATTTTTAATCCTTTAAGCATATTGGTCTTGATATGTTGCACGAGGTATAACTACTATAGATGGAGTTGCAGTTGGACAAACCTCTTGACATACACCACAGCCGATACAGCCATTGTATATCATAGGTCTCTTTCCACCACCCGCATCATCTACCATCTCTATAGCACTAAGTGGGTTGGGGAGTGGACACATGTCGGCACATAGTGTACACTCTTTACCCTCAAACTCATCAAATCTCTCTAAAACTCCTATCTCAAGCTCTGTGACATTTCTAGTCTTATCGATAAACTTGTGCATTTTTTCATTGAACCCTTTTGGGATAGGGGTTTTATGTATAGCTAAACATGTATCTGGGTTGCTCAAAACTGCTATACCCATATGTATATCTGTCGCTTTTTCACAACTATGATCTAGTGCAGCCGTTGGACAAGCAAGTACACAAGGTACCGCATCACAAGCATAGCAACCTCTTATGTTTGCATCGATATATGGAGTACCAACACCTCTACCCATAGTAAAATCAGATAGTTTTATGGAGTGGTAGGGACACACTTGTAAACACTGCCCACACTTAATGCAAAGGGCTAAAAACTCTTTCTCTTCAACTGCTCCAGGTGGTCTTAGTCTTGTCTCTTTGGCATTTAACTGAGGTGCAACTGCTGCTCCACCAGCCAAGGCTAAGCCTATGATTCCTATAGCAGAAGCTTTTATAAGCTCTCTTCTATCACCCTCTATTTTTCTTGACATTTTCATCAGCCTTTCATATTGATTTTTGGTTTTTTATCTTCCATTAGAAAAACAGGCTCTGTAAAAGGGGCGAGTTTTGCTAGAAAGTTTAGTAAAGATATAATTGGCGAAGCATAAAAAAACTTAACATCATCATTGTAAGCCCATATTTGATCAGCATACTGATAGACTTTATGAGGGGTGTCGCCTATATTGTCGCCATTGGTATCAAACCCCTCATAGTTATCCCAGTAGTTGTTTTCAAAGTGGTTATTGTAGGTTCTTGTACCTCTACTATCATTTACAACATCTTCTATATTTCCAGCTATCATATTGTTTGTAATGGTGTTATTTTCATTTATGGAGTGGAAGTGTATCGCCTCTGTGTTGTAAAGAATTTTATTGTTGTTTATTATGTTTGTTGTGTCTGGTTCAAATGGTGATCTATCTATATAAAAACCTTGTGCACAGTAAAGTACTTGATTGTTATCTATAGTAAAGTTAGAGACCTCTTTTAGCCCTATGCCCATACCTGTTGTCCCAAGAGAGCTTTCTATTATGTTTCCTGTAGCCTCAGTATCTTTTGAGTACATAAAAAATATCCCAACACTATTTTGTCTATAGTGGTTGTTTTTGACTATGTTTCTACCCGCATACATAAAGTGTAGTGAGTAGCGACAAAACTCAGAGTAGTTCTCTACTATCTCGTTGCTATGTGAGTACCATATAACCATATCGCGAGACTTTGTGAGTCTGTTTGCTTTTATGATATTGTTGTGTGAGTACCATAGCCTTATCCCATCACCTCTAAGCCCTAAGTCAAAATCTTTTGAGCTTATGGTGTTATTTGAGATAATGGAGTTGTTTACCATCTCTAAATCTATACCAAATAAAGAATCTTCTATAGTGCAGTCGCTAACCTCACACTGAGTCGCCTCTTTTATAGATACGGCACTATCTATATTTTCATGCCTATCTCCACTACCTCTTATGGTTAGGTTCTTTAGAGTTACATAGGGGGATCTGATATTAACTACAGAGCCAACACCGCCACCATCTATAACAACTCCATCCTCTTCACCTATGATACTTATGGGTTTGTTTATAGTTATAGCTCCATCATAGATACCAGCTTTTAACCTTATAATAGAACCCTCATCTGCACTATCTATCGCCTCTTGAAGCAAAGAGGCATTTAAAAGAGTGCTAAGTACTGATAAACCTAGAAGTAGTTTTTTTAACATTTTTAACTGTTTCCTATCTCTTTTAGAGCTTTGTTTCTAGCCATATAAGCAAGTAGGCTAAATAGTGCTATAGCAACTAAAAGGTAAAACCCTATAGTTGGGTAAGAGTGTGTAGTAAACTGAGCAATCTTACCATCTCCAAAAACTGTAGGCATAAAAGGTTTTATCTTAAAAGCTCCCCAGTCGTGAAGATTATGACCAAACCAATATAGCCAGTATGAATAATCTGCAATAAAGAGCAGTGGCAATATAGATGGAACTATCATAATGTAAGATAGTACTTTTTTATCATAAGCTATAAAAAACACCATAGCCAAACTAAGTGCTAGTAGTGCATATATACCTATCTCTCTCTCAAATGTACCACCAACCCACATAGGGTCCATACCAACATAGTGGTTTATTGTATTCATCTCATGAACCTCGCCACTAAATCCATCAAAATGGAAAAATACAGGGATCCCATCAGGGAAAGCATCTTTAGGGTAGTTTGGAGCCTCTAGTGAAACCGCCCAAATAGGCATAGATGCTACACCTATCTCAGAAGTTGTAGCTATCATCTCATCTAGGTTATCATGAGCCTCTTTTGGAGTAGATTGGCTTTTGTATCTACCTTTGTTGTAGAGGTTCCAAACACTCTTTGCTAAAGATGAGACCTCATCGACTCTACCATCATCTACTTTGTTTAGAGTAGAGTGAAAAGCTATCATTGGAAATGTAAAAGCTATTGTCATTATTAGCAACGCTATTGTTGCAAATATTTTTGATTTTTTTAAACTTGGGTGCATTATGTTTACCTTTGATAAAAGTTATAATAATTATAATATTTTTTTGCTTTAAATATTATTTATTTTAGTTAAACATATATTAACAGTAGAATTTTAAACAAGATAGAGCAGAAGCTCTATCTTTAAAAACTAGAATAGATGAGCGTTTTCGTCTATCCATTTTAGGTACTCGATGATATTATCGGTCTCTTTTTCAGTC
>JBAYYR010000167.1:0-3165 GCA_041672945.1 Sulfurimonas sp.
TAGGGTAGATAGAGGGTGTAGTAGAAGAAAAACTTATGTTTTTATTCTAGCTAGTACCGATTGCTCGTGTGCATCAAGCCCTTCTATGGAAGCTATCATAGCACACTCAAAACCAACCTCCTCTAGAGCCTTTTTAGAAAAAGAGATGATTGATGATTTTTTCATAAAATGCTCAACCCCTAAAGGTGAGAAAAATCTAGCAGTTGAACCTGTTGGTAGGGTGTGATTTGGTCCTGCTAGATAGTCACCTATCGCCTCTGGTGTGTAGTGACCTAAAAATATAGCCCCTGCATGTTTTATAGAAGCTAAAAGCTCAAAAGGTGCATCTGTAGCAACTTCAAGATGTTCTGGTGCGACTTGATTCATAAGTGCTATCGCCTCATCCATATCTTTTGTAACTACAATAGCACCTCTAGAGTCTATAGACTTTTTAGCTATAGTTGCACGAGATAGTTTGCTTAGCCATATATCTAGCTCATCTTTTACTTTTTTAGCCAAACTCATCGATGGTGTTATAAGGATAGAACTAGCCATCTCATCATGCTCTGCTTGAGATAGCAAGTCTATAGCTAAGTGATTTGGGTTTGCACTATCATCGGCTAGTATCCCTATTTCACTAGGTCCTGCTATCATGTCTATATTTACCTCACCAAAAACAAGTTTTTTAGCAGTAGCGACAAATATATTTCCAGGCCCTGTGATAACATCAACTTTTGGTATACTCTGAGTCCCATAGGCCATAGCAGCAATAGCACTAGCTCCACCCACTTTATAAACTTTACTAACTTCACATAGATGACAAGCTGCTAAGAGTAGCTCATTTATATCATTGTTTGGTGTTGGGGTACAGACTACTATCTCTTTTACACCTGCAACTTTAGCGGGTATAACATTCATAAGAAGCGATGATGGGTATGCCGCTTTTCCTCCAGGTATATAGAGTCCTGCTATATCAACAGGTGTTGATCTTTGACCCAAAATAGTACCATTTGCCTCAGTCTCAAACCAACTTTTTGGTAGTTGTTTTTTGTGAAATGCTTCTATACGCTTATATGCTAAATGCAAAGCATCTCTTAGTTTAACATCAAGATTATCGTATGCTTTTTTCATATCGGCTTGATCTACTAATAGGTCGCTATCTTTAGTCGGCTCCCACCCATCAAACTTTGCAATATGCTTAAAAAGTGCTTGATTTTTAGATGTTTTTATCTCATCTATAATGCCCTGAACAATCCCGCTAACTCCCGCTATGTCTATATCTGCACGAGAGAGTATCTCTTTAAACTTTGCATCAAAATCACTACTTTTTGTCTCTACAAATATCATTTAGCCTCTTTTATACTCTTAAACTCTTCTTTTACAATCTCAAAAGCCTCTAGCATCTCTTCTGGTGCTACATAACCCATAAGTGGCTGAAACATAGGTGTTCCATCTGCTAGTAAAAACCATATAGCAGGTACTCCAGGGGTAAAAAGCTCTTTTGGTACAAAATCACCCTTATCAAATATCGATATAGCTGAGATAAAATTTTTATTTAGCTCATCTACTACTTTTTGATCTTTTAGAGTTATATCTTTTAGTTTTATACAGTATCTACAATCGGTTTTTGAGACTATAAAAAGCATAGGCTTATTTGCCATCTTTGCCTCATTTAAAGCAGAAGCATAATCTTTTGACCAGTTTATATCACCAAACAAAAATGAAACACATACACTAAGTATTAAAATTATCTTTTTCACTATTTTTTCACCTTTTTTAAAATCTCTTTTGCACTATCTTTTGCACTCTTATCTGCTACTTCTATAACGATATCGGCAACTTTTAGGTACTCACTAAGCCTTTGATCATATAGCTTTTTTGCCCTATCAAGATCGGCTAAAAGTGGTCTTTTTTTAAGCTTTTTCTCTGCATCTGGATGGGATTTTATCCTATCTAAAATCTTCTCAAATGGGGCATTTAAAAAAACTACAACTCCGATATCTTTTAGAGCTTTTTGTTTATAAAAACCACCACCTGTTGATATGATAGTGTTTTTTATATTTTTCTTAAGATGACAAGCTACTTTTTTCTCAAGCTCTCTAAAGTACTCCTCACCTTCACTCTCAAAGATATCTTTGATTTTGCGGTTTTGCATAGATTCGATCATATCATCGGTATCTAGCGATATAAAATCGCTAAGTTGTACCATCTCTCTTGCTATGCTACCTTTACCAACACCCATAAAGCCTATTAGGACTATATTTTTCAAGAAAACTCACTCATATCAAACTCAGGCTTAGTTTTTATGGTTCTCATATATACAAGCACTGGCTGAATGATATTGTACTCAAGTAAAACCATACTTAAGATAAAAGTTGAAGCAAATATAATAATCAAAGATGGAACAAATACAGAGATAACCAAGCCAACCAAAGATACTATAAATAGCCCAAACTGTAAAGCTGTAATCTCTTTATCGATCATCTCATTTATGGTTGGTATGCTCATATACCCTTTTGCATTTAGATGAAACCATACTAAAAATGGGACTATTTTATATAGCATCCCTTGCATGATAGATAGTATAAATCCACCGCCGATTAGTATCGATACTAGCACAATATACTGCTCACCTAAAAAATCATCAATAACCCAAGCAAAAGTCCCAAGTGTCATAGATATAGAAGCACTATACCAGTAAAAAACAGTAGCATCTTTTATGGGTCTTCTTCTATCTCTCATCTTTAAAAATACTGTAGTAGAAAAAGCCCAGAAAAACAGTGCTACCCAGATTTTTGCTACTGTTGCAAAAGATGGTATAAAGATATTTAAAACAAGCCATAAAAGTAGTCCAGATGTTATAAGCCAAACAACTTTTTGTTTACAAAATCTCTTAAATCTAGGTGCAACATAAAACATAGGCAAAACTTGAAAAGCGACACCTATTATGAGTACTCCAGCAAAACCAAATATAGCCCAAACACTATGGATATTTGCAAAAAGTAGATGAGAAGATGAGAACTTACCTAACCCATGAGAAGCTAGTAGGTGCATCCCCATAAGTGTAATGATAGTAGCAAAAACTATCCCTGTTACCAAAGCTCTTGCACTAGCAGTCATATGGACTATATTTCTAGCGGCATAGAGCATAGGTATAGTAACACTCAAAAACCCAAACCCAAGCAA
>JBAYYR010000168.1:0-3162 GCA_041672945.1 Sulfurimonas sp.
AACAAAGTCCCTGTTTATAGCAAGGACTAAAGTCCTTTGCAAACCCCTAAAGCTTCTCACATAAAGTGAGAGATGGGCTAAAGCAAAAACAAAGTCCCTGTTTATAGCAAGGACTAAAGTCCTTTGCAAACCCCTAAAGCTTCTCACATAAAGTGAGAGATGGGCTAAAGCAAAAACAAAGTCCCTGTTTATAGCAAGGACTAAAGTCCTTTGCGAATAATAGTCATTCCAGACTTGATCTGGAATCTAAACAACAAAAAAAAGGAAAACGATTTGACAGCGATGGATTTGAGTTTGATAAAGATGAACACATCTCACTACTGGATAAAAAGAGATGAAGTGGTCGATAAAATCATACACAGAGGGAGAACTTTTTTCAACAAATACGAAAAGGTAAATGCCCCACTCACTCAAGCCATCATAAATCAACACCTAAAAGGCGAGATAACAGTCGCCCACTCACTCATAAACACAATGGGCAAAGTTGAAAATATCGTCATAGACTACAACGGTAGAGACCCGCAAAGATTTTACCATAGAGCTCAACTTTTGCTTCGTGAAGAGGGGTTTATAAACTTTACCGCTTATGAGACTAAAACAGAGGGTCATCTTCATCTATATATACACAAAGGTCATACGGCTCTAGCTGAAGCGATATCTCTAGCTAAAACACTATCTTTAAAACTAGCAGCAAAACAACCTATGCAATGGAAGATGTACCCTAGCGGGGATCTGCCTGAAGAGTACAATATATTAACTCTACCATACGAAGTTTATGCCAAAGAGCGGGGAGCTTCTTGGTCAAAACATATGTAATTTTACAATTTTAGAGTAAAATACTACAAATCAACAGAGGGTGTTAAAATGAACGAAGAGACAAATGAGCTAAGCGATATTAAATTGCAAAGAGACAATCCATCATCAGGCAACAAAAAGATTTTACTATCTGTAGCGACACTTGGTGCTATACTACTTATAACTATTATAATTATAAACTCCATATCTTCCAAAAAAACAGACAATCTACCAAAAAGAGTTCCGCCACTAGAACCAACTAAAGAGCTTTCACAAGCCCCTACAGAGCCACTTTTTGAAGATGTTGAAGTAGAAGAAGATAGTTCAACAAAAAGCATATCACTAGATGAGATAGCTAAAAAACTAAAAGAGAAAAGTGCAAAAGCAGAAGAGCAAATTGAAGAGTCAAAACCAGAGGCTGTTGTAGAAAAACCAGTTCAAGAGGCACCAAAAGTAGAGGCTAAAAAACCGACTCCGCCACAACCAAAAGCTGAAACAAGTGGTAGCTACTATGTTCAGATCGGCTCATTTGAGAGGGTAAAACCTGCTCAAAGGATTTTAGATGCTACAACAAAACTAGGTTATAGCTACTCATTTTATGAAGTTGAGCTAAATGGTAAAAAGATAAACAAAGTTTTAGTTGGTCCTTTTAACTCTCAAAAAGAGGCTAAAGATGCACTACCTAGCATAAAAAACTCTGTTGAAAAAAATGCCTTTTTATTTAAAAAATAGGCTTAGATTTTGATATATCATAAAGAGTTTACTCAAGATCAACTAGCCCCTATAGCAGTTTATGCTAAGCTAAAAGCACTCTATAAAGGTGAGATAAGCTACCTTTTTGAGAGTGCAAATGATGGAAACTATAGTTTTATCTGCATAGGTGCCAAAGAGAGGCTCATATATAAAGATGATAAAACTTTCTACATAGATGCCACAAACACAAAAAAAGAGTTACAAACTACACCCTTTGAGTTTTTAAAAGAGTACTATAAAAATCTAGACAAATCCTACTACAAACAAAAAGCAAGTGAGCTAAAAGTTGGCTATGTAGATGGATTTATAGGGTATGTGGGCTACGATATGGTAAAAGTATTTGAGCCAAAACTACAAGGTATTATGCAAAACCTAAAAGATGAGCAAGATATCCCCGATATGGATCTTATCTTACCAAAACTAGTCCTTATATATTCACACAAAAACCATAGACTTACACTCATAAGCACTCTAAAAGATATAGCAGATGAGTTTGACACCATAGAAAACTCACTAAAACATAGCTATGAGTATATAGATATGAAGAAAAATATCGGTAGCGATAAAGGGAGATTTGCTTTTAACCAAGAGCGATTTTTCAAGATGGTAGATGAGTCTAAAGAGATGATAAAAAGCGGTGATGTTTTTCAGCTAGTTATCACAAACCGTTTCACTAGAGATATAAAAGTAGATCCATTTAGCTTCTACCGCATACTTCGCACTAAAAATCCATCACCATATATGTACTTAATGGAGTATGAGGATTTTAACATCGCTGGAAGCTCACCTGAGGTGATGGTAAAACTTCAAAACGATGAGATACTCCTTCGCCCAATAGCAGGAACTAGAAAACGGGGTCAAACAAAAGAGCGAGATAAAGAGCTAGAAGATGAGCTACTTGCCGATAAAAAAGAGCTGGCTGAGCATCTTATGCTTATAGATTTGGGTCGAAATGATGTTAGTAGAGTCGCTAAAGTAGGGAGTGTAAAAGTAGAAGATATGATGCACATAGAGAGGTTTTCTCATGTTATGCACATAGTCTCAGATGTAGTAGCAACCCTAGATGAGAGCAAAGATATGTTTGATCTTTTAGCATCAACCTTTACAGCTGGAACCGTAACAGGTGCTCCAAAGATAAGAGCGATGGAGCTAATAGCTGAGTTTGAAGGGCTAAAAAGGGGCTTTTATAGCGGGTGTGTGGGCTACTTTGGCTTTGATGGAAATATGGATAGTGCTATAACCATAAGAACCGCTTTGGTTAAAGACAATAAAGTGATACTTCAAGCAGGGGCTGGAGTGGTAGCTGATAGTAAAAATGAACTAGAGTACCTTGAGGTTAAAAACAAGTTAGGTGCTTTGATGGCTTCACTAGAAGAGTTAGATTGATGAAACTTTTTGCTATATTTGGTAACCCAGTCTCCCACTCAAAATCCCCTATCATGCACAACAATGTTTTTGATAAATTAGGCTTTGATGGTTGCTACACAAGGGTACTTTTAGAAGATGGTAAAAAACTAAAAGAGAAGTTTTTAAAACTAAATCTAAGTGGAGCAAATATCACAGTTCCTCACAAAGAAGATGCTTTTAGAGCCTGTGATGAAGTTGTAGGTTTTG
>JBAYYR010000169.1:0-3110 GCA_041672945.1 Sulfurimonas sp.
ACACCAAAGTGTTTACAAACTCCTCTTTTGAGTTGTGCCTAACACTCCCATCGTTTGTGTAGATATAGTCTATCTTTGGCAAGTAGCCATCTTTGTATAAAATAAGCGGTATATACCAAAAGTCGGGTTTTGTGACTATCTTTTTTTCTATAAAGTCTAATATCTCTTGATCTACAAAGCTACCGCCCACTTTATAGGTAACATAACAAGCTTTTTTCGCTTTTTTGCTCATCTTAGCAAGTGCTTCGCTTATATCTTTTACCTCTATGCTTCTTGAAGCGACTATGATATCTACATCCTCTAGCAGTTTATCCCACTCATCATCCCATGCTAGATGGTGAGTCTCTATGTTGCTTACACCCTCATTTTTAGCATACTTCTCAAGCTCATCTAACATAGCCCTGCTAAAGTCTATGGCTATAATTTTTTTGACCCTTTTAGCAAGTGGCACAGCAAGAGTACCCGGTCCACAACCTATATCTAAAACTACCTCATCTCCATCTATATCCATCTTAGAGATAAACTCATCTACATAAGCAGATTTTTGCATTCTAGGTGCCATTTCGCCTGATCGCTTGTCCCACGACTCGCTACTCTTACCCTTAAATACACTCTCTTGCTTATGCTTTTTGTATAAACTAGCAAAATCTATCGGTTCTAAAAACAAATTTTTCTCCTTGTGCATCTTCATATTATACTAAAACTTATACTCTAGCGAAGCAAAAAACTCCCTACCAGCTACAGGAAATGCCCTATCGTAGCCATATAGTTTATCGCCTAAGTTTTTGACACCAACCTCCGCACTTAGCTCTTTAGTTGCCTCATAGATAAGCTTTGCATCAAATGTGCTAAAGGTTTGGTTTTTGATAGGATCATCGGCAAATCCATCGTACCCACCATCTCTATACTTCGCATTTGCATATAGACTAACTCCACCAAATAGAGCTTTTTTAGCATAAGCAAATGCTTGATGTTTAGGTACATTTGTGATCTTTATGCTGCTATCGGTTTTATTTTTAGCATTTATATATGTGTAGTTTGCCCCCACTTCAAGACCATCTACCCTGTAGGCTAACTCAAGCTCAGCTCCTATGTGCCTTACTTTTCCTATATTTTGGTTTTGCTTAAGAGTGGCTGTAAAAGGTTGTGCTTGTATCGCATCTTTTATATCTGAGTAAAATAGATTTACCCCAAAATCTACCCCATTTTTTAGAGTTTTATCCCTAGCTCATAGTGAGTTGCTTTTTCGTTTTTAAGCTTAACATTTGGGACACTTGTACCCATCTTTCTAGAGTATCTATCTTTCATAGATGGTAAGTATGTTTTTTGAGCGATACTAGCTCTTAGTTTTGAGCCATCTTCAAGTGTGTAAACTAAAGCACCTTGTGGGGTTAGAGCATCATTTGAGACAAGGTTTAACATATCTAGATATGCGGTGTTTGTATCAAAAATCTCATCAGCCTTTCTCCTCTCATAACTAAGCCCTGCTAGAAGCTCTAGCTCTTTAGTGATGGCATAAGTATCTTCTATACCTATAGATATAGTGTGATCTTCATACCGCTCATCTAAAAACCAAACAGATGTAGCTTTGTCTATCTCATAGCCTCTATGGACATCTTTTTTATAGTTTAGTGCCACTTTTACAAAGTTATCATAAGCCTCTAAGCCATACTCAAACCTCGCTCCATAACCATAATCATCATATCTTGTCTTAAAAGCTTTGCCCATATTCATACTCGTATAGGTAGCATCATCGTATGAGTAGAGTGAGTTTTTGCTTTTATCGTAGTATGCTAGTGCTTTTATATAGCTACTATCGAAATTTTTTTGCCCCATTAGGCTAATAGTCTCTTTATCCCAGTGTGGCCAATCCCAATACCTAACTTGCGAAATACCATTATCGACCGATGGTGGTTGTTGTTTTTGCCCTTTTTGGTTTATGTAAGAGATGGCGATTTCACTCTTATCGTCTGCTTCGTACCCAGCTTTTAGGTTTATCTTGTAGTCTTTTGTTTTAGAGCGAAGCCTATCACCCTTTGGTTGAGAAGCTGAACCTTTGTAGTCATCGCTTAGTCTAAAGTGGTCTCGCTTATCATACACTCCACCTAGTTGGGCATAAAAACCATTTTGCATAGTTCCGATATTTAGACTCTCCATATGTTTTGCCATACTTGCATCTGAGTCAAAAACTATCTTAGCTTTTATGTTACCTTGTAGCTCTTTGGTTGGTTTTTTTGAGATTATATTTATAACTCCACCCATAGTGTTTGAGCCATAAACTACAGATGAATACCCTTTAGATACATCTATCTCACCTATATCGCTAGTTAAAAACCTACCATAATCAAAGTTTCCATCATATGGTATATATACAGGTACACCATCTATAAAAACACCAACTCTTCTAGCATCAAAACCTCTTATACTTATGGTGGACTCTGCTCTAGCTCCGCTAAAATCTTGCGATACACCAGAGATGTTATCTAGTGCGGTGGTTATAGTATCATCGCTATGTTTTGCTAAATCATCTGACTTTATGCTTGATTCGAACATATTTATATCTGTTTTTGAGCTATCTTGCACTTGAACTTGCCCTAGTGTAAAACTATCGGCTAGTAAAAATGAAGCCGCTACACTTAAGCTAAATATACCTCTTAACATCTCACACCGCCAAAATCACACTTGAAGCTTTAAACATAACATAGAGACTATCATTTTTCTTTATCTCAAGATCATCTATCGCTTCATTTGTCACAACTGAGTAGAGTATTTTTTGCTCAAGTTGGAGTTTAACTTCACTATTTACCGCCCCTTTTATAACATCTAGCACTTTTGCTTCTATGTTATTTCTAGCACTTGAAGCTAACTTTTGCTTACTCAAAATCACCATCGATGCTTTTATAAGGGCTAGTACACCTGAACCCTCTTTTAGAGCTAAAGACTCTTTTGAGTCGTTTGTTATGGTTGAGACTATCGTTACATTTGGTGAGACTTGCACCATCACTTCACTCATAACACCACCACTTTTTATACCTGTTACTACCCCATTTAGCTCATTTCTTGCACTTGTTTTCATTTTTTTTCCTCTATTTTTTTATATTTTTCTAACG
>JBAYYR010000170.1:0-3109 GCA_041672945.1 Sulfurimonas sp.
CATGCAGGAGAGTTTAAAGGGCTTGAGAGACTTGAGGCTAGAGAGAAGATAGTAGCTAGACTTGAAGATGAGGGGTACTTGGTAAAAGTTGAGCCTCATAAACATCAAGTTGGACACTGCTATAGATGTAAAAATATAGTCGAACCATATATATCAAAACAGTGGTTTGTCCGCAAAGAGGTTGCAAAAAGCTCCATAGAAAAAACAAATAGTGGCGAAGCGACATTTTTCCCACCACACTGGATAAACTCCTATAACTCTTGGATGAATGACCTTAGAGACTGGTGTATATCAAGGCAACTTTGGTGGGGGCATCAGATACCTGTTTTTTATTGTCGCGACTGCGATCATGAGTGGGCTAGTCTAAAAGATAGCGAAGATAGTTGCCCTAAATGTGCATCTAAGAGCATATATCAAGATCCCGATGTACTAGATACTTGGTTTAGTTCTGCTCTATGGCCTTTTTCAACTCTAGGTTGGGGTAATGGCGATAGCGAAATGGATAGACTATTTAAGAGTGAAGATTTACAAAACCACTACCCAAATTCACTACTTATAACTGGGTTTGATATACTATTTTTCTGGGTTGCTAGGATGATGATGATGGGGGAGAGCTTCTTAAAAGAGCTTCCATTTAAACACATATATCTCCATGCATTAGTGCGAGATGAGCATGGGCAAAAGATGAGCAAATCTAAAGGAAATGTTATCGATCCACTAGATATGGTAAATGAGTTTAGTGCCGATATACTCCGCTTTACTCTAGCTATAAGTGCCGCTCAAGGGCGAGATATAAGGATGAGTAAGGCTAAACTTGAGCAAAATCGAAACTTTACAAATAAACTCTACAATGCTGCTAAGTTTTTACAACTAAATGTAGATACTTTTGCAGATCTAAAAGGTTTTTGTATAGAGAGCAACCTTGGTAGATATATGTTATCGAGGCTAAATGTCGCAACCGCAGAGGTTAGAAACTCACTTGAAGAGTATAGATTTAACGATGCAGCTACTACCATATATAGGTTTATATGGAACGAGTTTTGCGACTGGGGTATAGAGCTTAGCAAGGCCGATAAAGAGGCTATCGGGGATCTTGGAGCTATCTTTAAAGAGGCGATGAAACTACTTCACCCTTTTATGCCATTTATAACCGAACACCTTTACCATGAGCT
Source organism: Sulfurimonas sp. (assembly GCA_041672945.1). Lineage (GTDB taxonomy): Bacteria > Campylobacterota > Campylobacteria > Campylobacterales > Sulfurimonadaceae > JBAYBZ01. The sequence goes on from JBAYYR010000170.1 coordinate 1,173, forward strand.
AAGTGGCACTAAGCTTGAAGATAGTGAGTCTATTATGATTATGAGTTACCCTTATAAAACAAAGGTACGAAAAAAAGATGAGGCTAGATTTGAGCTGATTATGGATGCGATAGTCTCCATCCGTCGTGCTAAGGTTTTAGTAGATCTTGCAAATCAAAAAATAGAGAAAGCTTTTGTAAAAGTGAGCGGCATAGGTGAAGATGAAAAAGCTATCATGAAGCCATATATACAAAAACTTGCAAAGGTAGATGAGCTTGAGTTTGTAGATAAAGCGATAGAAAACGCTATAAGTGACATTAGCGATAAGTGTGAGACTTTTTTACCAACAAGTTCGATAGATCTAAACCCTATCATAAACCGCTTAAGCAAACAAGATGAGAAGCTTCAAAAAGAGATAGACAAGCTAAATAGTATGTTAAACAACGAAAGATTTGTAGCAAATGCTCCAACCGATGTGCTTGATAAAAATCGCGAACTTTTAGCCGATGCAAAAAGCAAACAAGATAAAGTAAAAGAACAACTAAAACAACTTCAAGGATAGATAAATGCTAAGATTTGCACCGAGTCCAACAGGTGATATGCACATAGGCAACTTAAGGGTTGCTATTTTTAACTATATAGTCTCAAAACAGCGAGATGAGGGGCTACTTATAAGGATAGAAGATACCGACAAAGAGCGAAATATAGAGGGAAAAGATGCTGAGATTATCGCTATACTTGATCTTTTTGGCATAAAATATCAAGAGGTGATATACCAAAGCAATAACCTTCGCTTCCACTCCGCTATGGCGATAGATCTGCTTCACAAAAAATCTGCTTTTAACTGCTTTTGCTCATCTATAGTGCTAGAGCAAAAAAGAGAAGATGCTATAAAAAACAAAGTAGCCTATCGCTATGATGATACCTGTGCATCGCTACCAGCCGAACTAGTCATAGACAACCCAAACCCTTTTAGTGTAAGGGTGAAAAAACCAGACCATGCCATAAGCATAAAAGACCACATCAAGGGTGATATAACCTTTGAGGCAAAAGATATCGATAGTTTTATAATCTTAAGAGAAGACAAAACCCCAACATATAACTTTGCTTGTGCAGTTGATGATATGCTTGGTGATATATCGATAGTTATCCGCGGGGAAGATCATGTTACAAACACCCCAAAACAGCAACACATAAGAGACCTTTTGGGTTACACTAAAAAAGTTGAGTATGCACATCTACCTATCATACTAAACACTGAGGGTAAAAAGATGAGCAAACGAGACGACGCTTCTAGTGTTAAATGGCTCTTAGAAGAGGGTTTTTTACCATCTGCTATAGCTAATTACTTAGTGCTTATCGGCAACAAAACCCCAAAAGAGATATTTAGCATAGATGAGGCTATAGAGTGGTTTAGTTTATCAAATATCTCAAAATCTCCCGCTAGGTTTGATATAGATATGCTTCGCCACATAAACAAAGAACACATAAAACTGCTAAGTGATAAAGAGCTAAGCACTTATGTTGGGTTTGCTGATAGCGATATAGGGGCATTGGCTAAGATATATCTTGAAGAGGCGAGTACTACAAAAGAGCTAAAAGAAAAAATCTCAGCTATATTTGCACCAAAAGATATAAGCAGTGATGAAGCAAAACTTTTAGCTAAGAGCATAAAAGAGGCACCATTTTTTGAAGAGTACAACGACTTTAAAAACTACCTTTTAGAAAAAACTGCACTAAAGGGCAAAAACCTATTTAAGCCACTAAGACTACTCTTAAGCAATGCCGAACATGGACCCGATATATCGCTAATATATACTCACATAAAAAACTATCTAGGTGAGGTTGTTAAATGAACATAATTATAGAGATTTTTCAAGGTTTAGGCGGGATAGTTATAGGTGTTATAAACCTATATATTTGGGTCATCATCATTTCAGCTCTTCTTAGTTTTGTAA
>JBAYYR010000171.1:0-3108 GCA_041672945.1 Sulfurimonas sp.
AGTTGCTGAAGTTGTTATGGTTCCCTCAAAGCTTAGAGTTTGCTGAGTTGTACCATCTATAAGAGATTGAACATAGCCACCCACAGAGTTTTCAATAACACTATTCTCCTGAGCTATAATATTTTTATCATCTTGTATCTCATTTGCCCACTCACCCCATGAGTCTAAGCTATCTTCCTCACTTAACATAGCTAAAGGCTCGCTGGTAGTAGGAGCTGTGGTATCTAGCGGCATTACATCTTCTTCTATACTGCTTGAACTATCTTCTATTACACTGTTTACATTTAGTTTTTGCTTAGTAGAGTCTAGTTTTGGTGAGTCTATACTCATAACTTCACTCGGTGGAGCATTATCAAACACTAAAACAAAGTTACCACTAGGGACCTCTCTTGTTACATCAGCAGAGGTGACGGTTATAACACCTGTTGTACAAAATACTTGCGACTGATCCCCGTATATCTCAGTCCCTCTTATACCTATGGTTGCATTTTTAGTTTTTAGTTTAAACTTCGATGGATTTACTTTACCTATAGCACCTGTTATAGCATGAAAAGCCCCTTTTGGCACACTAAACTCACTTTTTGAGTTTGTATCATCGTATAGATAATCTTCTATGTTAAGGGTTGAGCTTTTACCGATGGTTATGATAGTGTCATCCTCAAATGTTACTCTAGCTTTTGAGTTTATGGCGGTGGTTATGATATCTTGTTTTTCGATACTATCGCCTAGTTTTAGATCTAGTGTTTGGCTACCCCTCTCTAAAGTGGCACTCCCCTCTAGCAGTGTTATGGAGCCTATGCTACCAAAAACATAAGAAGATAGTAGTACTAGTAGCAGTAGATACTTTTTCATATGGTTCCTCTTTTTTTTAACATTTTAGGGATGATTATATCTAAAGTTATATCGATTTCAAATCAGATTAGCAATGGTGGAGTGGTGTGGACTCCAAATCGAGTTTGGAATGAGTGTTGTATTTTCACCCTGAACAAGGTTCAGGGTCTTATTTAGTTATTTGTATGTATCTCACAAGCTTCATTTTTAGGTGTGGCACCTTTTAGGTTGAAGTGTCTCTCAAGATCTGCTTGATACATAAGCACAGGGACAACAACAAGTGAAGCTACCACCGCTGCAATAGTACCAAATATCAAAGCAACACCAAGTCCACCAAAAACCGCATCACTAGCTAGTAGAGTTGAAGCTAAAATTATCGCTGCTGCTGTTAAAAAGATAGGTTTAGCACGAGTCGCTGTAGCAAATGCTATCGCTTTAGCTTTTGTATAGCCACAATCTCTCATAAGTGAAGCACTAAAGTCTATAAGCAGTAGTGAGTTTCTAGAGCTTATACCTATAAGGGCGATAAAACCTATAAGTGAAGTTGCTGTTAGGAAAAAGGTATCGTGGCTAAAAAGATCCATGATAAAGTGACCCACTATAACCCCTATGATAGATAAAAATGAGCCAAGAAGTATGATACCACTTAGTGTATAGCTCTTATAGTAAACCACCATAAGTAAAAATATAAGTACAAGTGCCGCTATAAAAGCAGCCCCTAGTTCAGCAAAAGTATCGAGTGTAACTTTCATCTCACCATCCCAAACTAGCTTATAGCTCTCGCCGCTATTTTTGTCTGTAAGTTTAAGATCAAAAAGTCCTGTTTTTTCTATCTCATACTTGTCGCTAAAACTATCTACTATAGTGTCTCTAGCCTCCATTAGTGGATAGACTTGCGATACCATATCGGTCTCTGCCATAACATTTACCATCTGATGAAGCTCTTTACTCATAATCATAGGGTTTGATTTTTTAGCAACTATCTCAACTAGTTCGGTCATGGGTATCATCATACCTTGCATATTCATCATCTTTAGTGAAGATAGTTTTGCTTTTACACTGCTAAGATCTTTTGTGTTAAACTTTTTAGACTCTCTTGATAGTGTCAAAAATATCGGAATCTGATCATTAAACATATCTGAGTTTTTAACCGCTATATCCATACCCTCAAAAGCGAGATATAGTATGTCATTTAGCTGTTTTAGATCTATCCCTGAGCGAGAAACTTTGTCACTATTTGCGATGATCTCAAATGTATCGTAGATGGCATCTTGCATGATTTCTACATCAACTAAACCATCTGTTTTTTTAAAAACTTCAGCAACTCTTTGGGATAGTTCTCTGATCCCACTAGCATCTCTTCCATATATCTCAGCAACAATAGCTGCTAAAACAGGGGGTCCTGCTGGTGGCTCTATAAAAGATATAGTTGTACCATCTACCATACTTTGGCAAGTTTGTTGTATGCCTGGGCGGATTCTTTGAACCATAAAGTAAGATGGCTCATCTCTGTCGTGTTTTTTGGTGATATTTACAACTATCTCAGCGACATTTTCAGAATTTTTAAACTGAGAACCTTTTATAAGTCCCGCAAAATCAAGTGGCGCTCCCATCCCTAAAAACATCTCAAAGTCGGTTATGTTTTTCTCTTGTTTTAGCTTATCTGCCACACACTCACAAACACCTTTTGTCTGCTCTATAGAGCTACCTTTTGGTAAGGTTGTGTAGATGGTAAAGGTATCATTGTTTTTACCAGGAAGCATCTTTGCTAAGACTAGTTTTGTTGGTGCTATCATAAGAACTGAGAGTATAAAAGCTATAAGGGTTGCAAAGAGTACAACCTTTCTCTTAAAGCTACTTTGTATACCATCAAATACTAATTTTTCAAATTTTTCAAACATTAGTGTTTCTCCTCATGTGCAGTTGGCTTTTTAAGCATTCTAGCTGCTAAGTATGGTGTAAATATATAAGCAACAAAGAGTGAAGCTACAAGTGCAACAGGGACATTTGCGGGGATTGGTTTCATAAACTGTCCCATCATCTGCCCCACAAAAGCCATCGGTACCATTGTCATGATGATAGCTAGAGTCGCTAAGTTTGTTGGTGGACCTATCTCATCTGTCGCTTTTATCATTAGCTCATCTACACTTTGTTTATGAGCATCTTTAGAGTGGTAGTGTCTGTGGATATTTTCTATAACTATAATAGCCGCATCGACTAGTAGTCCAAGGGATAGTAAAAATGCAAAGAGTGTTATACGGTTTATGGTCTGCCCTG
>JBAYYR010000172.1:0-3106 GCA_041672945.1 Sulfurimonas sp.
ACTTCCAGATGAGTCCAAAGCTTCGCAATTAAGAGCTTTTAGTAAAAACTTCAACTTTGCTATGGGGCTTAGTTTTGAAAAGACTCTACTCTATCAAAAACTCCAAGCTGCTAAGCTCTACCTAGATGATGAGTCGATCAAAAACAAACAGCGAGTCAAAAGGCTTGATGTTAGCTTTGTAGATGAGCTTAGGGCTATATACTATCTACCGCTAAAACAGAGCAATTTTTTAGAGATTTTAAAGAGTTTTGAGTGCGAAGATGACAAAAAACTCTACCTACACGAACTACATAAGTTTGAGCTTTTTTGCAAGGATATACCTAGTTTAAATGTAAAATCGGCACTAGCTCTTTTTCTTATGCGACTTGCAAAGCTAAGTATTGATGAGGTTGGTGGTGGAGCTATTACTGTTATGGGGCTTCTTGAGAGTAGAATGGTAGAGTTTGATGGTGTTATTGTGCTTGATTTTGATGGTGCAAATGTCCCAAAAAAGAGCGATAAAGATATGTTTTTAAACACCCACATAAGAGAGGCGGCATCTCTTCCTACTAGCTTAGATAGGCAAAACTTGCAAAAATACTACTACGATAGATTATTTAGCAGAGCAAAAGAGGTCGCTATTTGTTATGTAAAGAGTGAAAAAGATGGCGGTTCAAGGTTTTTAGATGAGCTAAATATAGCTACTAAAAATATAGACGAGGAGTTGCTTTTTAAAACCCTTTATGAGTCTTTGAGGCTAGATGAGCCAAAAGAAGATGAGCAGGTTATTATGAAGTACGATTTTTCTAAAGTAGAGCTATCATCTTCAAGACTTAAAACTTTTTTGGAGTGCAAACGAAAATACTACTACAGACACATAAAAAATCTAAAATCGCATGAGCTAGAGACTCAAGAGATTCAGGCAAAAGATATCGGCAACAAACTCCATCTTATCTTAAAAAATCTATATCTTGAACATAGTAGCTATAAAGATGAGCAGAGCTTAAGAGCAGAGCTACTAAAACAGATAAGCCTAGCGGGGGCTAAAAACCTTATAGAGGAGTATCAGCTAGAGCTTTATAAAAAAACCTTAGAGAGTTTTTGTACCCTTGAGGCTCAAAGATTTCAAGAGGGTTGTAAGGTACTTAGTGTTGAGAATTTTTATAAAAGTGAGTTTGAGGGAGCTAAGATAGTTGGCTATATAGATAGGATAGATGAGCTAGATGGTGAGCTAGTTGTACTTGATTATAAGAGTGGAAGCTACAATCTTTACACACAAAAGTCACTCCAAAATGCTACAGATTTTCAGCTTGAGTTTTACTATATACTAGCTTCAAGTGTGGGCAAGGTAAAAGAGTGTGCTTTTTATGATCTAAAAGAGATGAAGATAGTACAAGAGGAGTTTTTAGAGAAAAAACTTGAGCTATTAAGAGGCATTATAAGAGAGTTAGTATCTACTAAAGAGTTTGATTTTACAAAGTGTGAAGAGCTTAAATATTGCCGTTTTTGTGAGTATGCAAAGATATGCGGGAGAGAGTGATGTTAGAGTCAAACTTAGCCTATGAGGCTAGTGCGGGGAGTGGAAAAACATTTATGCTTGTTGTTCGCTACCTTAGCCTTTTGTTTTTAGATAAAAATCCATCAAAGATAGTCGCCCTTACTTTTACAAACAAAGCTGCTTTTGAGATGAGCGATAGGATCATCACAACCCTAAAAGAGCTTGAGAGTAAAGATGAGCTAAAAGAGATAGCTAAAGTTACAGGTTTTACTGAAGCAGAGCTACTAAAAAAACGAGATTTTATACTAGAGAGGTTTTTAGGCTCATCTACTAACATAACAACAATAGATAGTTTTTTTACAAAAATCCTTAGAAAATTCTCTCTTTATGCCTCTTTGATGCCCGATTTTTCACTACAAAACTCACTAGATAAAACAAAGCTACTTTTGGTATTTTTACAAGAGCTAAAAAGAGCCAAAAAGTTTGACACTCTTATAAGTGTATCGCTTGAGTCGCAAAAAAGGCTAGAAGATACATTTGCTCTTTTAGAGGAGCTTTACATAAAATCTCACGAGCTAGAGGAGATAAGATTTAGCAAAAGCGATATAAAAAAGTATGAAGATGAGGCACTAGCTTCACTTGCTAAGCTAAGAGATATAGTTTTTGAGTGCAGCGAGGCTTCAGGCAAGGCTAAGAGCGGAGTTGATGGCGATACTATAGCCGAGCTACTAAAAAAGAGTTGGCTAAGTAGAGATACACTTGAGTATGTGATATTTAAAAAGTGCTATAAACCTGAGATGGATGAGTATCTTAAGGTGATAAAAAGAGCCTTAAAAAACTACACAAAAGCAAAAGAATCAAACTTTTTTGCTTCACTTTTAGAGCTTTTAGATATATATAAAGAGTCGAAAAAAAAGCTATATATGGAAGATAGCAAACTAAGTTTTGCCGATATGACACACCTTGTCCATATGTTACTAACTAAGCTTGATGATAGGGATTTTTTGTATTTTAGGTTGGATTCACATATCGAACATATACTCTTAGATGAGTTTCAAGATACAAGCATAGTGCAGTATGAGGTGCTAAAACCACTTATAGAGGAGATAGTTTCAGGAATCGGAGCAAAAGAGGATAGAAGTTTTTTCTTTGTCGGTGATACTAAACAGGCTATTTATAGGTTTAGAGGCGGTGTTAGTGAGCTTTTTGATGTAGTACTTTATGAGCAGGGTTCAACTCTAAAAAAACTAACCACAAACTACCGCTCATGTGAGAGGGTCGTAGAGTTTGTAAATAGCACCTTTAAAACTAAGATAGCAAATTATACCCCGCAAACCCCAAGCAAAAAAGGTGGGTATGTTGAGCTAAAAATGGCAGATGAACCGCTAGATGAGGTGGTTTTGATGGTTAAAAAACTCAAAGCAAAAGGGTATAGAGATATCGCGGTTTTATGTGTAAATAATGATGATGGAGATGCTATAAAGTTTGCCTTAGAGGAGAGTGGGTTTGAGGTTTTAAATGAGACAACATCAAAACTAATAAACCAAAAACCTATCAAAGCGATAGTTGAGTATCTTAAGTTTTTATACTTTAATGAAGATATATATAAAGAGAATTTTTTAGCACTTT
>JBAYYR010000173.1:0-3079 GCA_041672945.1 Sulfurimonas sp.
CTCTGTATTTTTAGCCCTTTTTGTACGAATCACAACAAACCCTGTGTTTATACCAGAGCCACTATTTGAAGCTCCGATACCAATAGAAGGTGCTAGAGCTAGTGCGGTTGAACCTCTTATAATCTGTATCTCTTCGATAGCTTTTGTAGGTATTTTTTGTAAAATCCTATTTGCAGGTGATGGCAAAATAGCACCATCTATAATATATGTTAAACTACCGCCACCACGAACATTTACAAAAAATGGACTTTTTCTCCCATGAAAGGTGACATCTATACCTATAGCTTTATCTAACAAATCAAGCACATCTTTTGGGTGATATGCCTCTATCTCTTTTTGTGTTATAACTTGCACTCCAGCCTTAGCACTTGACTCTACTCGGTAGAGATTATTTATGCTATCTAGCTTGATATCATCTCTCTCATAAGCACCACTGCTATCACCAATTACGATAGGTTCTATCTGTGAAATCTCCGCATTTAAAGTTATGCTCAAGATACCCATAGCGACCAAACTAAGCCTTATTGTTCTCATCAACTCCCCTCTATTTTGTTATAAAAACCCACCAGCCACTATCATCATCTGTGGTTCTTGTTTTTTGCTTTATCTGATTAGCTATGATGGGGTAAATAGGGGCAAATACCTCGCGAACTATACGATCAAACCCGCTAGGATTAGCTCCACCTTTATGCTCTTTTATATCTTTACTCATACCTCACTCCTCTGTTTTTTTTCGCCTAGTAGCACACTAATCATAAGCTCATCGCTCATAACACAAAAACTATTTAGATAGCACTCACAAAAACAGATCTCATAAGGCTCATTTTCTAACTCCTCTTTGCTAAGCTTTAGGCTAAAAAGCTCAAATACAAACAGTAAAAATCTATCTATCATGTACTCACCTTTTTTTATTATGTTATATCTACTTTGACATAACGATATATAAAAGCTAACTCCACTCAAGAAGTCTTCTCTCTCCATTTATATGTTTTATATCTGTTATATCTTGGGTTATCTCCATAACACCTTTGTAGTTTTTTGCCTCATCTCTTAGTGCAAAGTATCTTATATGTATAAGCCTTGAGTGAAAATTTATCCAAAACTCAGCACTATCTCTTGAGCCATTTTTAAAAGCTTCAAGTATCTCTAGTACCATATGTACACTCTTTGGTGGGTGGCAAAACTTCACCTCTCTTCCTATAACACCAGCACTTCTTAAAAAGGTTCGCTCATCCCCTTTGTTAAAAAAAGCGACTCTATCATTCTCATCTACGATGGTTACATCTAGTGGCAAGTAGCTAAAAAATAGCTCTAGTTGCTCAATATTTAAGGCTCCATCATGTAAAGGTATAAAACCCTCTAGTAGCTCTTTTTTATCCTTAGGCTCACTGCTCATCTTTGGTGGATTTGGTATAAAAACAAAACCGATCTCTCTTTGCTCTTTTGCTATCTTTTGCCACTCTTTTTTACTTAGTAACTTCATAGCAGTTGGAAAGAGCATCTTCTCCTCTCTAGTACTCATATCGTAGATATCTTTGATGGTGTGCTTTAAAAGTACTGCTAGATTTTGAGTAATATCACCATCCTCAAAAGCCTTAATGGTTCGTTTAAGAGCATCTCTCATCTCATCTTGAAACCTCCACATACCAGTACTAGGGTATGTAAAACCATGTTTTTCTAGGTATGGAAAAAGCCCATCCTCTTTTCTTAGGTAGTGTATGTGAACCCCTGAGAGCTTTTTTAGAAGTTTTAGAGTCGGCTCATATGTTTTACTATCACCTTTTACAAAACAGCCCTCTATCTCTTTGCAAATCTCTCTTATGTGGACATTTTCAGCTAAAAATATACTAATAGGGTGTCCCTCTTCAAGCTCTAATGGGTCTGATTTGATTCTATTTTTTAGTAGATTTAAAAAAAACTCTCTTCGCTCCTCAGACCTTGTTTGATGTCCATCTTCTTCAAAAACTCTCTGATTTGCTCTAAAAAAATGCTCAACATCGATATCGCCCATCTCTTCAACCCACTCAAGCCTTTGTTCATCACTTAGACTATCAAACTCACGATTAAACTTCATAATCTTACTTATAATCAACTCTTCGCTTAACATTTTTTCTCCTTATCTTAAGCTAAATCTTATCGGTACTTCTACTTGCATATCTTTTTTTGGGGGTTTCTCAAACGGCAAGATAGCTTCGATGGTTTTTATAGCCGCCTCATCTAAACTCTTTGAACCACTAGAGCTTATAATAGTTAGCTTTTTTATAGCTCCATCATCTAATATACTAAAAGATATCATAACCTCACCCTCAAGTTTTAGCCGTTTTGCTAGTAGCGGATATCTTAGATTTTGCTCTATTTTGGCTCTTAGCTTTGCTAAGTAACTATCTAGCTCACTAGATGAGGCACTAAGATTTTGCTCTGTTTGTGAAGCACTCTGCTCATCTACTTGTGGCTCATCTACCCGCTCACTAGTCTCTACAACCTCCTGCTTTGGCTCTTCCTGCTTTGGCTCTTCCTGCTTTAGCTCTTCTTGCTTTAGCTCTTCTTGCTTTAGCTCTTCTTGCTTTAGCTCTGGTTTTGGAGCAGGTTTTTTAGGTTTTGGTTTTTGGACTCTCTTAAGCACTGGTTTTGGCTTTTGGACTGGCTTTGGTTTTTCAACCCGCTTTGGCTCATCTAGCTTTTTAGCAACCACCTCATCTACCATAGATATCTCAACCATCTCTTTTGGTTTTAGTTTTAAAGGTGGCTCATCTAGAGAGTAAAAAATCCCACCATGTAAAAGCGAAGAGATAACTATGGCTATAACAAATCGTGCTTTTTTAATCATCTATCGCTCTTTAGTACTTATAGAGAACTTTGAGATAGAGTTTTTTTTGCATATATCTATCACCTTTAGCACATCTTCAAAGTTGGTTTTTGCATCACTTCTAAGAACTATGCTATCTTCTTTGTTGTGTTTTGATAGAGCGATACTTAGCTCATCTAAGCTAGTTGGCTTATCGTTTAGATAGTAAGTGGCATCTTTATCTATGGTTATGATGGTAGGCTCTTTTGGTTTGCTCACCTTTTGAGTTTGACT
>JBAYYR010000174.1:0-3075 GCA_041672945.1 Sulfurimonas sp.
TGTTTTATGGTTGGGATTTTTTCACAAGGAGTTATGTGTGAAGCTCTCTCATAAAACCTTTTTACAAACCTATAAGCCCCCTCAACAGCACTATCGTTCCACTCAAGCTCTTGTGTTGGTGGAGCTGCAAAGAGTATAAAGAGTCTAGCGGTATCGGCACCATATTTTTTTATTATCTCATCAGGATCTACTGTGTTGCCTTTAGATTTACTCATCTTTGAGCCATCTTTTAGCACCATCCCTTGAGTTAAAAGTCTATCAAATGGCTCATCAAAACTAAGATAACCTAAATCTTTAAAAACTTTAGTAAAAAACCTAGCATATAAAAGGTGGAGTATCGCATGTTCTATGCCACCTATATAGTGATCGACTCCCATCCAGTAGCTAAGTTGCTCTTTGCTAAATGGCTCATCTAACCAGTTTTTAGAAGATGCACAAAACCTTAAAAAGTACCAGCTAGACTCAACAAAAGTATCCATGGTATCAGTCTCACGAATCGCATCACCGCCACATTTTGGACACTTTGTATATTTCCATGTCGGGTGTTTATCTAGCGGGTTTCCCTCGCCTGTTATAGTGATATCTTCAGGTAGTGCTATGGGTAGGTTCTCTTTTTTCTCCATAACAACACCACACTCTTTACAGTGGACAAATGGTAGTGGCGCCCCCCAGTACCTCTGTCTTGAGACTCCCCAATCTTTTAGTTTGTAGTTTATCTTTTTTACACCTAACTTATTTGAGTCAAAATACTCTATGATTTTAGCTCTAGCTTCATTTGAGCTAAGATTAGAGAAGCTATCTGAGTTAAAAAGCACCCCATCTTCTACATAAGGTAAACTAACCTCACCCTCAAGTGGCTTAATAACCTGCTTAATACTAAGGGCATACTGCGATGCAAACTCAAAGTCCCTCTCATCGTGAGCAGGAACAGCCATAACAGCCCCACTTCCATACTCAACAAGTACAAAGTTAGCGACCCAAACTGGCACTTTTTCTTTAGTTAGAGGGTGGATTACATCTATGCCTAGTGGCACTCCACTTTTTTGTTTTTGCCTATCGATAGATGAGCTATTTTTCATAGCCTCTATCTTTGATATAGTAGCCTCATCTAGCAGTTTATGTTTTATCATATAGCTTACTACTTCATGTTCTGGTGCTAAAGCGGTATAGCTAACACCATAGATAGTATCTGCTCTTGTTGTAAATACATCAAAACCATCAAAAGCACCGCCAAGCTTAGCTAAAGCTTCATCTGAAAAACTAAGCCTAAACTCAAGTCCGTAAGATTTTCCTATCCAGTTTTCTTGCATAGTTAAGACCTGCTTTGGCCAACCAGACTCAAGTTTCTTAAGATCATCTAATAGCTCATCTGCATAGTTAGTTATCTTAAAGTAGTACTGATACATATCTTTTTTTACAACTTCACCATCACATCTCCAGCAGTTACCATCAATAACTTGCTCATTTGCCAAAACAGTTTGACAAGAGTTACACCAGTTTTGCGGGGCATTTTTTCTATACATTAGCCCTTTTTCATACATATCTATGATAAAGCCTTGCTCAAACTTAGTATAAAGCTCATCACTTGTAGCAAAATCTCTATCTTTTGAAAATGAAAGACCCAAAGAGTCAAATTCGCCTCTCATATAATCAATATTGCTATAAGTCCAAGTTTTAGGGTGCGAACCGTTTTTAATAGCAGCATTTTCAGCAGGCATACCAAAGCTATCAAAACCTATTGGGTGGAGTACATTAAAGCCTATTTGTCTATAGTATCTTGCAAAAGCATCGCTTATGGTGTAGTTTCTAACATGCCCCATATGTAGCCGTCCGCTAGGAAATGGAAACATACTTAGTATATACTTTTTAGGGAGCGAAAAATCCTCACTAGGCTCAAAGCTTTTATGCTCTAGCCAATATTTTTGCCACTTAGACTCAATGTTTTTAAAACTATACTCCACTAAACTCTCCTAATAATCGTCACGATTTTTTGAACTCTCTATATAGACTAGACCCATAGAGAAGATATTTGCTATCAAAGCTCCTATCGCTAGAGCTATAGCCCACTGTAAGTTATCCATAACCTCTAGATATATAAAAGCGGGGATTAGGTGCAAATCTGCAACAAGCGAAGATGCTAAAAGCTCAGCTGAGAGCAAGTTTCTAACACCAACTTTTAAAAATGTCGAAACAAGGTTTAGCACCCCTGCTACAAAAAGTGCAACAACACTATGCTCATATAAAAACCCCGCTATAGAGGTTAGGCTCATCAGTGAGAAAAATACATATACAACCTTGCCCCAATCCATAGCAAACCCCCTTACATAGTCCCTTGTTCATACATAGCTCTCATCTTCTCTTTTTCGATTCTAGCTTTGTTTTTTTGCTCCAACCTAGCATGATAATCTTTGATACTAAATCTAAAAAGTATCAAAAGTGGTGAAGCGACAAATATAGATGAGTAGGTACCAACAACTATACCAACTAAGAGTGTAAATGCAAATGGATTTATAATCTCACCACCAAAAAGGTAGAGTGTGATAACAACGATGATAGTTGTGAGTGATGTTAGTATCGTTCTAGATAGAGTTTTTGTAACAGAATCATCTATAGTGTTAGCCAAATCCTCTCTTTTTTCCTCAACCACACTCTCTCTAATCCTATCAAATATAATAATAGTATCGTTTATGGAGTAACCCAAAATCGTAAGAAGTGCCGCTAAAACATCTAGATTTACATCTATTTGCATCAATGAAACAGCCCCTATAGCTATGATGATATCGTGAGTTAGAGCCAAAACAGAAGAGATAGCAAATCGCCACTCAAACCTAAAAGATACATATATAAGGATCCCTATAGTTGCAAAAAATAGTGCCGCCAAACCTTTCTCTTTAAGCTCATCTCCAACTTTTGGACCAACAATATCGACTCTTCTTATCTCAAAATCGCCCGTCCCCTTAAGAGCCTCTCTTGCTACATCTCCCACATCTACTGAGACATCTGAAGATGTATTTTTAAAGCGTATAACCACCTCATCACTTGAGCCAAACTCACTTATACTTGCGCCATCAAAGA
>JBAYYR010000175.1:0-3038 GCA_041672945.1 Sulfurimonas sp.
GCTGTGGTATCTTCCATTTGTTTCGCTATTTGTACTTAGCTTGTTTCCATCGCTATCAATTTGCCCTGTTAGTTCTAAATAGTTTTTTATGTTATCTCTAAAGTTATCTTTATATACAAAATCTTTTCCTGTGTTGTATGGTGGGTCTATGTATATCATTTTTACTTTTTTGTGGTAGCTTTTTTGAAGAAGTTTTAGCACCTCTAAATTGTCGCCCTCTATATAGAGATTTTGTGTTGTATCCCACTCTTTTGACTCTTCTTTGCAGGGTCTTAGTGTTCCAGTAGATGGTGTTTGAGATATTTTTTTGGCTTCAGATTTGCCGTTCCAAGTGAAGTTGTATCTTTCATCACTTTTTTCTTTGAAAAGCCCTAACTCTTCTTCTAGTTTTGAAAAATCAACTTTGCCTTCGCTAAAAACTTCTGGAAATATCTCTTTTAGTTTCTCTATATTTTCGTTTATTAAATCTTTGCTTTTGCCGTCTAGTTGTGTCATTTGTTTCCTTTGTAAAAAGCTTTAGGATCAAGCTAGAAATAGTCTAAGAGGGTTTAGAGAGGGTTAAACTAACCCTCTAGTGCTTGTTTCATATCGGCTATAAGATCATCAGCACTCTCAAGTCCACAAGATATACGGATAAGTCCCTCAGGTACACCGCACTCTTCAAGTGCTTTGCAGTCTAGTTGCTGGTGAGTAGTAGATGCTGGGTGGGTGATGATAGACTTTGTGTCGCCTATGTTTACCACAAGTGAGTAGATTTTGGTACGATCAACAACTCTCATCGCCTCTTCAAGCGATCCTACTTCAAAGCTTAAAAGCCCACTTGCCATACCGTCTGTGAAGTATTTTTGAGCATTTGCATAGTTAGGGTTACTCTTTAGAGCAGGGTAGTTTACCTTTTTTACTTTAGGGTGAGACTCTAAAAACTGAGCAAGTTTTAGGGCATTTTTAGAGTGCTCTCTCATACGGACATTTAGTGTTTCAAGCCCTTGTATAAAGAGCCATGAGTCAAATGGTGAGCCAACAGCCCCTAAATCTCTAAGTAGCGAGAGTCTAGCACGAAGGGTAAAAGGTGGAAGTGGGATTTGGGTATAGACTAGCCCATGGTAAGACTCATCTGGTGTGTTAAAGTGTTCATACCTTGGGTTATCTTTTAGTTTTTCTACAAGGTTTTCTCTCTCAACTATGATGCCACCTATAGCTAAACCTTGCCCCGTTGTGTACTTTGAAGTACTATGGACAACTACATCGGCACCGTGTTTTAGGGGTTTGGCTAGAACTGGTGTTGCGACTGTGTTATCAACTATGCTTATGATACCGTGTTTGTTAGCTACCTTACTAAGTGCCTCTATGTCGGCTACATCGATGCTAGGGTTTGTTAGAGTTTCGTAGATTATAGCTTTTGTTTTAGAGTCAAGCACTTTTTCTAGTGACTCCATCGAGTGGACATCAAAAAACCTAACACTTATGCCAAATCTTTTTAGAGTGTGAGTTACAAGCGAGACGGTTCCACCATAAACTTGAGCTGCACAAGCTATGCTATCTCCAGCCTCAGCGACATTTGCTATAGCATAAAATATAGCACTCATACCACTAGCAGTAGCAAGTGAAGCGACACCACCCTCAAGTGCGGCAAATCTTTTTTCTAAAACATCGGTTGTGGGATTGTTTAGTCTTGTGTATATATTGCCTAGCTCTTTTAGTGCAAAAAGATCGGCTGCATGTTTTGCATCTCTAAACTCATAGGCAGTGCTTTGGTAAATCGGCACCGCCATTGTTCGTTGATTGTCTTTTTCATAACCTGCATGAATAGCTAATGTTTGTAAATCCATGTTTTACCCTTAATATAAATTTAGGGTATTTTAGCAGATTAATTATAGTTATATTATTAACTCTTTTGCCCAGTTTTGCATAACTAGAGTCAAATCCTCTTTTGGCGCCTCCATAAAGTCTATAACAAACTTATCTGCAAACTCACTAACACCTATACTTCTAGGGCGAACCGCTAAGATTTTAGTAGCTGGTATAGCTTGACCAAAACAAAAAACTACATTTTTAGCATTAACTAAGCCACTTACCATATCGCCACCTAGATTTTTGGTGTGTGAAAAGTGATCAAAGGTGGCTATAAAAGTAGCGACTGGATGGGACTCTATTTTGCTTTTAAAAAACTCAACTATCTCATCTGTTGAGCTGTATTTGGTGCTATTTTTAGCAACCTCTAAACTTAAAACTGGAAATTTATCTAAAAAATTTGATTTTGTCATTTTTACTCCTCTATACAAATCTCTTTTTTTCTCATATGGACTATGGTTTGGTAGGCTACTATGCTTATGATGGCGGTAAGTGAAGCTATAAGGGCATAAGATAGTAGCAACATTGAGTAGCTTTTATATATGTGGTGCATAAGCATAGCATCTAGTGTTACCGCCGCAACAGGGAAGACAAATGCCCACCACGATATAAAAAACTTGATTTTGATAAAGTTTTTATACATAAAAGCTACTAAAAATGTAAAAAATAGTGCTAAGTTAAAAAGCATTAGTGCAAATGTATCGACAACACCAAACATCTTAAAATAGGCTGCAAAACCCACAGCAGGTGGAGCTATAAGGATAAAAAGTGTCGGCATAAACTTGATAGCCATCTGTTTGTGAAAGATGATCCTATTTAGTATAAGTGCAAAAATGATCACCCAAAAAAAGATACCAACAGAGAAAAAGTATATAAGTATCTCTGTTTTTACAAAGCCAACACCCGCTATAGGGACTAAAACATTACCAACTATAGGGATAAACCATGCTGGATTTGAGTGCTCTATCTCTTGGTTGTTGTTTATCCAAAAAGTTACTGTATGCATAGTAAGGTAGAAGTGTAAAAGTGTAGCAGGGTACCAAAATATGGCACTTATAAGTTCATTTGACTCTCTAAACATTATCGCTATCATAAGCATAGATATAGATACCGCTGCAAAAAAGTTTAGCCTAACTGGGTGGTTAAACTCTTTTTTAACCGCCTCTTTGTACCTAAAAAACTTTACT
>JBAYYR010000176.1:0-2990 GCA_041672945.1 Sulfurimonas sp.
TGTCTCATTTAACATAAGATCGCGACTCGCTAGTTTTGGCAAAATCGGCTCAAGCGATATAACAGGATAACATATGTTCATCATACCAGAGCTTTGCCCAACTATGATCTCCATAACTATCATGATAACTATCTCATTTTGTGCAACTATTTGTACAACATTTGGGCTTGACTCTTTTGACTCTATGGCGGGAAATATATCCATAACAGGAGCCCATGCCTCTTTTAGAGTACCCATAATAACCTTTAGTACAGTCTCAAAAAGGCTAAGCTCTATATCGGAGAACTCTCTATTTGTATCAAAAGGCTCACCTTTACCACCTAAAAGTCTATCCAACATAGGAAATGCTATAGACGGGTTTATTTCGACTATTCCGCTCCCCTCAAGTGGTTTAAATGAGAAGACATTAAAGCTTGTAGGGTTTGGTAAGCTCATCAAAAACTCACCATATGTCATCTGATCTACTGAGTGGAGTTGTATCTCCACGATTGAGCGCATTATCGAAGATATTTGTGAGGCTAAGCTTCTAGCTAGTTTATCATGAATCCCTCTAAATGCACGGAGTTGCTCTTTTGAGACTCTGTTTGGTCTCTTAAAATCATAAAGAGTAACTTGTCTTTGAGATGAGGCTAAAACATCACTTTGGGCATCAAAACTAACATCTCCATCATCTCCTACATCATCTAAAAGAGCATCTATCTCTTCTTGAGAAAGTATATCAGCCATTTTGCTCTCCTAAACTTTGTCTTATTTTTAGTATCACACTTTTGTGTATCTGTGAGACTCTTGATTCGGTTACCTCCATGATGGTGGCTATCTCTTTTAGACTTAACTCCTCAAAGTAGTATAGTTGTATCACCATCTGCTCTTTTTGGTTAAACTCCTCTAAAACCGCCCTTATTTTCTCTATAAGATCATCTTGTACTATAGTCTCTAGTGTGCTTTTTTCATCTTCTGCATTTAACTGCTCCTCTATAGGCATCAGTATATATATGCTTGAAGCTACTCTAGCCTCTTTTATCTTCTCTATCTCTTCGCCTAGTATATCGGCTAACTCTTCATCGCTAGGCTCTTCGTTGTACTTTACTAGATACTCTTGTGTTGCAAAATCTATAGCTTTTATGAGTCTCCTACTAGCGCGACTAACTATATCTAAGCTCCTAAGGTAATCAAGCATAGAGCCATAGACTCTTTTTTTTGCATAGCCCCAAAATGAGTCATTTACACTCTCATCGTATCTTCTAGCTAGTTTTATAAGCTCTTCGGTTCCTATGGCACTCAAATCCATATAATCTATAGATGATGGGAGCCTCTCTTTTAGTCTAAATGCCATCGCTCTAACGGCTGGTAGATACTCTAGTGCAAGCTCATCGCTTTGGTGTTTTAGCTCTTCTGTGTAGGTTTGGCTCATGCAAAAGCCTTCGCATCAGATGTATTTGTCGCTATGGCATCTTCTGTGATTTTTACCGCAACATCTAGTATTTTTTCCCGTTTATTTATCTCTTTTACAAAAAAATCAAGAGTTTTTTCATGCTCATCTTTTGCAAAAAAGTAGGCTTTTCCTAGTTTTGTTCTGTAGTAAAATGCGACTATTAGGTGGGAAAATAGATAGAAAAATATCGTAATAAGAAGTGTATATGTGAGTAGATTTTCTGGTGTAAAAGATTTTAATATGCCAAATATAATCCCCACAAAAAAACCTGCAACAGTGAAAAAGTGTACAAAGTTTTCCGCATACATCTACAAACTTCCTAAGATTTTAAAAACTAAAAATGTCTAATGAGTCTCTTAAACAGCCCCGATAAGCCACTTTCGCTAGAATCTACTAGCATATTTCGTTCCAAAATACCTGTTAGTTTTTTAGCTATAAGTGCTACATCTTTATATAGGCTTGAAGCTGGAAGAGTTGAGCAAAAAAGAGATCTCTGTTTTATGGATGTTGAGACTCTAGTATCCTCATCTACTTTACCTATAAACTCTATGCTTAGCTTGTCGCCTATGTTGGCTAAGGCTACTTTTTTTATCTTTTCGTATATCGCAAGTGCCTCTTTTTGGCTTTTTACTTGGTTTAGTATAAGCCCCACTTCGCTTCTAAAAGATGATAAAACTTTTATGGTAGCATAAGCATCTGTTATAGCTGCTGGGTCTGGAACTGTTAAGACTATAACATCATCAGCAACCTCTAAAAACATCTGTATATGCCCACCTATACCCGCACCTGTATCTATAAGAAGTATATCAAGATCATCTAGCACATCTGCCTCTTGCATAAACCTCTCAAATAGATCTTTTGAAGCGTATTTTAGTATCTCCTCGCCACTCTCACCAGGGATAAGTACTAAGTTTTTGTTGATAGGTATAAGTATATCAGCAACACTCGCTTCACCTTTTAGTACATGGAGTATGTTTTTTTTGATTTTGACATTGAACATTATGTCTAGATTTGCTAGACCTATATCGGCATCAAATATCCCAACTTTTAGCCCATTTTGTGAGAGTACATATGCTAAGTTTGAGCCTATAGTACTTTTGCCAACTCCACCTTTACCGCTTGTAATGGCTATAAATCTAGTTTTTTTTGATTTTGCTTTAGAGTTTTTGGCTACTAACTCTTGGAGTTTTTTAGCTTGATGTTCCATCATACTTTACTCCTATCAAAACCATTTAGCAAACACTCAACCAAAAAATCACTACTAGCTACAACCAAATCTTCAGGAACCTCTTGCCCAACCGATAGGTAGCTTATAGGTTTTTTTACCTCTTGCAAAAATGAAAAAATATTGCCAAAAGATTTTGTCTCATCTAGCTTACTAAACATAAGAGTATCGATACCTAAATGCGAAAAGCTACTATATGTGCTTAGTAAGTCTTCGTACTTTATAGAACTAGGCATAACAAGGCTTACATCTATGTTGTACTTTTGTGAGCTGTTGTTTAGGCACTCATAGATTTTGCTTATCTTTTTTTTATCGTACGGGCTTGAACCCATG
>JBAYYR010000177.1:0-2975 GCA_041672945.1 Sulfurimonas sp.
ATAGCCCCTATAGAGGCCGATATGGTTGTCCCTGTTCCAGATAGTGGGGTTCCAGCAGCTATAGGCTATGCACAAGAGAGCGGCATCCCTTATGAGATGGGAATTATGAGAAACCACTATATAGGTAGGACTTTTATAGAGCCAACTCAAAGTATGAGAGACCTAAAAGTTAAGATGAAGCTCTCACCTATGAATGAGACCATAAGAGGTAAAAAACTCATAGTGATAGACGACTCCATAGTTCGTGGAACAACATCAAAGCGGATAGTTAGGATGCTAAAAGAAGCAGGAGCAGCTGAGGTTCATATGAGGATATCTTCACCACCAACAACAGACCCATGCTACTACGGGATAGACTCACCCGATAAAAGCAAACTAATAGCAGCAAATATGAGTGTAGAAGATATATGTCGCTATATAGAAGCAGACTCTTTAGCTTTTTTAGATGAAGATGCACTAAATAGAAGTGTAGGCTCAAATAGCAAAGATTTTTGTACTGCTTGTTTTAGTGGAAAATATATCTAGATATGACCCAACTATACACCTTTGGGGAGTACCTAAGAGATAAATTTGGTACAAAAGTACATAAAGTTGGTATAAATATATCGGGCTTTACTTGTCCAAATATCGATGGTACTGTAGCTAAAGGTGGATGTACTTTTTGTGAAAATGAGTCTTTTAGTGCAAGTAGTGGTAAAACACAAGAGCTAAAAGGGTTTTATCTAAATCTAAACTCAACTTCAAATCCCTACCTAAATGAGCAGTTAAAACAACTAGAGTTTCAATTTAGCTCTATAAGTAAAGCTCAAAAAGATAGATATGGTGCCAAAAAGTTTTTGGTATATTTTCAATCTTTTACAAACACTTATGCCCCGCTAGATACCCTAAAGGCTCTCTATGAAAAGGCTCTTAGCTTTGATGATGTAGTTGGTCTTAGTATAGGGACTAGGAGCGATAGCATAACAGATGAGACACTAGAGTACTTAGCCAAACTATCAAAAACAAAAGAGATATGGCTTGAGTTTGGGATACAGAGTGTATATGATGAGACACTTTTACATATAAATCGTGGTCATGATAGTAAAAATGTTAAAGATATGGTACTAAAAGCAAAATCTATGGGGATAAATATCTGCGGACATCTGATATTTGGGCTACCAAAAGAGGATAAAAATATGATGCTTCAAACTGCAAAAGAGGCATATAGTTGGGGAATAGACTCAGTTAAGTACCATCCACTTTATGTAGTTAAAAAAACCGCACTAGCAAATGAGTACCAAAGAGGGGAGTTTAGCCCGATAAGTGAAGATGAATATCTTGAGGTTTTAAGTGAGGCTTTACTTTTAAAACCAAAAGATATATCTATCCAAAGAGTAACAGCTGGAATCGATAACGAAACACTTTTGGCCCCGCAGTGGTGTAGAGATAAAAATACTCAAATCAAAAACATCAATAAAGCTTTAAAAAAATACAACCTAAAGTACTAGTGCAACTTTAGCTCATAATACTCCATAAAGTCACTAAAGTATGGTGGGTATGGCATATATAGGGTAAAATGTTTTAATTCACCCGCTTTTAGCTCTGTAGCGATAGTAAATTTTTGAGTTATATGTTGTGGCTTTTTAGCACTAAGATTGTTTTTGTTATTGACATGACCAAAAAAACTATCACCCTTAAACACCTCACCCGCTTTTATATCTGTTTTAAACTGCCCTTTATTTAAAAGTTTTATCTCAAGTTCTGCTTTGCCTATGGTGTATTTTCCACTATTTTGCACCATACCGCTAAATACTATCTGCTCAGTATTTAGGATCCTTTTGTGTGAGAGATTGTAGATTTTTGCTTTTTTAGTTGCGCTATCGACTATATATATGCTCACAATAGCCGCTATAATCGCTAAAAGAGTATTTGTAAAAACAACCGAAGGTATATTTTTCTTAAGCCTAAGGGCAAAAAAAGTTGCCGCTAAAAAAGCTAAGGCTATAATCGTAAAGAAAAGATAGTGCCAAAGATTAAGTGCCATATCTACCTACATTTCGCACTAAGAGTTACACCAAAATCACCATCATGATCAAATGGTTCTATTAGCATCTTTATATCTCTTGTGCTATCTATGTCTATGTTGCTCTCAACTATCGACATTTTAGCGATTGGCTTAAGCTTTAGTATCTCTTCTACTAATTTATACTCTTTTTTTCTATAAACACTCGCACTAATCTTACACTCATTAAAAACCCTTTTTGACTCATTTTTTAGTGTCGCTTTTAATACTATAGCTTTGGTATAGGTTAGTTTTTTTGATTCATTTATAGTTAATGTATGTTTAAATAGGTAACTATGAAGCTCTTTGTAGCCCACAAAAGAGCCACCAAAAAGTACTCCAAAGCCCACCAAGAGTAAAAGAGTTGAAACAATGGTGCTTCTTCTAAACACGATAGATAAAATGATAAAAATAACAAATACTAAAAGTATAGAGCCAAATAAAATATAATCGTAGATTATAAGTTCATCTATAAACCCTCTTATACTCTCAAGCATCTCTTGAGTTTTTCTCCTCGATTCCGCTCATCTTAAACCTTGAAGCCAACTCTTGCTTTATAAGCTCAGGTGAGATGTTTTTAGATGCAAGAGCGACTAGCATATGGTAAGTTAAATCAGCCGCCTCGTAAATCATCTCTTTTTCATCATCATCTTTATAAGCAAAAGCAAACTCACCCGCCTCTTCTACCACTTTTTTAAGTATTGTATTTTCACCTTTACTTAGTAGTTTAGCTGTCCAAGATGAGGCTGGGTCTGCATTTTTTCGCTCTTGTATGGTGTGGTATAAGCTATCTATAACCCCATACATAGCGGTTGTATCGACAATGGTATCCATCACTACATCGCCACTTTTTAACTCTGTAAAAAAACAAGATTTTCGTCCAGTGTGACACGCTACACCATTTTGGACTACTTTTATAAGTACAGTGTCATTA
>JBAYYR010000178.1:0-2971 GCA_041672945.1 Sulfurimonas sp.
TGCTATAAGTGCTTCAAGAGGTTTGGTATTTTTGCCTTATGGGGTTGGTGAGAACTCACTTGAGTTTAAACTGCTAAGTCAGAGTATGGAGTATATATACTCTTTAGGGTTTAAAAAGCCACCTATGAGGGCTTTGTGTAAAAATAAAGATGAGATACAAGAGTTTTATCTATCTATGCTAGAACAAAGAGATGCTTTGCCTATGATGTTAGATGGTATGGTTATAAAAGTAGATGAGCTAAGTTCACAGATAGATATGGGCTATACTGTAAAAAACCCCCGTTTTAGTGTCGCTTACAAGTTTCCAGCACTTGAGAAGATAACCACCATAAAAGATGTAGTGTTTCAAGTGGGGCGAAGTGGTGTTGTAACACCTGTTGCTATAGTTGAGCCAACCGATATAGATGGTGTAGTGGTAGAGAGAGCAACTTTACATAACTTTGATGAGATAAAGCGAAAAGATATCCGCATAAACGATAGTGTTATCATACTTAGAAGTGGCGATGTTATACCAAAGATAACTAGAGTTTTAACTCACCTAAGAGGCGATGATGCCAAAGAGGTGTTAAAGCCGTATAGTTGCCCAGTTTGTGGGAGTGAACTGTTAGATGAGGGGGCTTTTATAAAGTGCCAAAATCTTAGTTGTGAAGCTAGAGTTATAAACTCCATCATCTACTTTGCTTCAAAACCTTGTTTAAATATAGACGGCTTAGGTATAAAGATAGTCGAAGCACTATATATGGCAGGTTTTTTGCGAAGTGTTGTCGATATATTTGGCTTAAAAAAAGAGCTACTACTTACCCTTGAGGGGTTTAAAGATAAAAAAGCCCAAAACCTACTAGATGCCATAGAGGGGGCAAAAGGGTGTGAGTATAACCGCTTTATAAACGGCTTAGGTATCGAGCATATAGGTGAGGTCGCTTCAAAGGTTTTAGCTACTAGTTTTGGCTCAAAGTTTGTAGATGCAAACAAGGATGAGCTGCTAGAACTAGATGGCTTTGGCAATGAGATGGCGGAGTCGGTTTTGGAGTTTGTTAGGGTAAATAGAGCTACCATTAAAGAGCTAGAGAGGCTAGTTGAGCCAAAAGAGGTTGTTGTAGCTGAGGCTAAAGAGAACCCATTTAAATCAAAAAGTGTAGTACTAACAGGAACTATGAGTCAAAGTCGCGATGTTATAAAAGATATGCTTGAGAGCTTAGGTGCAAAGGTTGCTTCTAGTGTTAGCAAAAAAACCGACTTTGTTATATATGGAGAAGATGCGGGAAGCAAGTACGATAAAGCCCTTAGTTTAGGGGTAAAAACACTAAATGAAGAGCAGATGAGAGAGATGTTAGATGAGATTAGATAGTTATTTGGCTGATAAAAACTTAGCACTAAGTAGAAACAAAGCAAGAGAGCTAATAGAACAAGCTTTAGTAAAGGTAAATGGCAAGATAGTAACAAAACCATCTATCGACATAAAAGAAGAAGATGAGGTGGTTGTCCTTACTCATAAAAACTTTGTATCTCGTTCGGCATATAAACTTGAACTTTTTTTAGAGGAGCTTGAGTTAGATATTGAGGGCTTTATAGCACTAGATATCGGCTCAAGTAGAGGCGGTTTTACTCAAGTGCTTTTAGGTCGTGGGGCGAGTGAGGTTAGTGCTATAGATGTTGGAAAAGATCAACTCCATGAGAGTTTAAGAGCAGATGAACGGGTAAGGGTCTATGAAGAGTGCGATATCAGAGAGTTTAAGAGTGAGCAGAGGTTTGATATAGTCGTTAGCGATGTCTCATTTATATCGCTTCACCATATACTAAAAGATATAGACAGACTTGCTAAAAAAGATATAATTTTGCTTTTTAAACCGCAGTTTGAGGTTGGTAAAAATATAAAAAGAGACTCAAGCGGAGTGGTGCAAGATAAAAAAGCTATAGCCCATGCGATGGTAAAGTTTGAAGATGCCACTACACTTTTAGGGTGGCAGCTAATCGCTAAAGATGAGGCGAAGCTTAGTGGAAAAGAGGGAAATGTTGAGTACTGTTACTACTTTAGCAGATAGTATCGATAGTATAGCTATAGGTGGTTTTGATGGTATGCATATGGCACATCAAGCACTTTTTAAAGAGCTAAGTAAAAATGGAGCCATAATCGCCATAGAGACAGGCTATGCAAACCTAACTCCTAAAAAACTAAGAGAAAAACACACTACATTTCCCATCTACTACCTTGAGCTAAGTGACATAAAAGAGCTTGAGGGCTTAGAGTTTGTGGAGTTTTTAAAACATAAGTTTAAGAGCTTAAAA
The DNA here is from genome assembly GCA_041672945.1 of Sulfurimonas sp. Lineage (GTDB taxonomy): Bacteria > Campylobacterota > Campylobacteria > Campylobacterales > Sulfurimonadaceae > JBAYBZ01. Next base: position 2,287 of record JBAYYR010000178.1, read on the forward strand.
AAGATAGTTGTTGGGTATGATTTTCACTTTGGAAAAGATAGAAGATACTCCCATAAAAACCTAAAAGAGTTTTTTGATGGTGAAGTTGTTGTTGTAGATGAGGTGAGGCTAAATGGCGAGGCGGTTCACTCAAGGCACATAAGAGCTAAGTTAAAAGAGGGTGACATCAAAGGTGCAAATAGTTTTCTAGCCCACAACTACACCATAGAGGGTATTCTTGTAAAAGGGCAGGGTATCGGTAAAAAAGAGCTAGTTGCTACTATAAACTTAGTCGCCCCATCTCAACTTATGCCAAAAGAGGGGGTTTATGTCACTCTAACTCGCATAGATAACGATGAGTATTTTCACCCATCAGTGAGTTTTGTGGGTCATAGAGTAAGCACTGATGGTAGTTTTGCACTTGAGAGCCACATACTAGATGGTGAGGTTTTATGCCATAAAAAAGCGAGTATTAGTTTTGTATCTCTCATAAGAGAAAATAGAAAGTTCGACTCACTAGATGAGCTAAAAAAGATGATAAACAAAGATATAGCAGTAGCTAAAAAGGAGTTAAAATTACTACAACTATAAGAGAGTACTTACAAAGTAGCGGGGTTAGTTTTAGATTTTCTCAAAACAGAGATGATTTTATAGTAGATGAGTTGCCTTCAAAAAAGTTTGCCAAAAAAGGCAATTTTCTCATACT
>JBAYYR010000179.1:0-2963 GCA_041672945.1 Sulfurimonas sp.
ACAGCAGGAGCAAATCCTATCGAGGTTAAAAGAGGTATGGACAAGGCTTGTGAGGCTATTTTGGTAAATCTAAAAGCTTCAAGCAAGGCTATAAATGGCAAAAAAGATATAGCTCAAGTTGCAACTATATCTGCTAACTCAGATGAGCAGATAGGCAATATGATAGCAGAAGCAATGGAGAAAGTTGGTCAAGATGGTGTTATAACTGTTGAAGAGGCTAAAGGTATCTCAGATGAGCTTGATGTTGTTGAGGGTATGCAGTTTGATAGAGGCTACCTTAGCCCTTACTTTATAACAAACACTGAAAAGATGACCGCTGAGATAGAAAACCCGTATATACTCTTAGCAGATAGCAAGATTACTAGTTTAAAAGATTTACTACCAGTGCTAGAGCAAGTTCAAAAAACATCTCGTCCACTACTTATAATAGCCGAAGATGTTGAGGGTGAGGCACTCTCTACTTTGGTTGTAAATAAACTAAGAGGAGTTTTAAATATATCAGCCGTTAAAGCCCCTGGTTTTGGCGATAGAAGAAAGGCTATGCTTCAAGATATAGCGACTCTAACTGCTGGAACTGTTATAGCAGAAGAGACGGGACACACTCTAAGTGGTGCTACACTTGAGCATCTAGGACAAGCTAGTAGAGTTGTTATAGATAAAGACAATAGTGTTATAGTAAATGGTAAAGGTTCAGCCGAAGCGGTAAAAGCTCGTATAAATGAGATAAAAACTCAAATAAGCTCAACTACAAGCGAGTACGACAAAGAGAAGCTTCAAGAGAGACTTGCAAAACTTAGTGGCGGTGTAGCAGTTATAAAAGTAGGTGCTGCTAGTGAAACTGAGATGAAAGAGAAAAAAGATAGAGTCGATGATGCTCTAAGTGCTACAAAAGCAGCAGTTGAAGAGGGTATTGTTATAGGTGGTGGTGCAGCACTTATAAGAGCTGCTTCAAAAGTAAAACTTGAGCTTAGTGGCGATCAAAAGATAGGTTGCGAGATAATCCTAAGAGCGATAAAAGCACCACTAAAACAGATAGCTACAAATGCAGGATATGATGCAGGAGTAGTTGTAAATGGTGTTGAGAGTGCAAAGAGCGAAAATATCGGCTTCAATGCTGCTACTGGCGAGTATGTAGATATGTTTGAAGCGGGTATCATAGACCCAGCCAAGGTTGGTAGAGTAGCTCTTAGTAATGCTACATCTATAGCAAGTCTGCTCTTAACAACTGAAGCAGCTATATATGAGTTACCAGAAGAAAAACCAGCAGCTATGCCAGATATGAGCGGTATGGGTGGCATGGGCGGAATGTACTAAGATTGCTGCGTATTCAAAAAAATCCCGACATTAAAAAATACCTTTGGTTTTATGTCGGGGTAGTCGTTTTGGTGGTTGGGTTTTTTATACTAACTTCTATCTACTACACACCAGAGCAACATGACACTAAGGTTTTTGATAAAACCCCCACAACTTCAAAATCTACTGATACTATAGAAGAGAATAAAGAGCAAAAGTTTAAGCTTTTAGATAGGGCTTATTAGGTATTTGTCACTCTAAACAAGGTTCTGGGTCTATGCTTTGAAATAAAAGAGATTCCAGATCAAGTTAGCAATGACGAAGTATTCACCCCTTATCTTCGCTCATCTTACCTATAGCACAAGAGATAAAGCTTTTAGCTTTTAATCCACTTTTGCTTAAGGCTCCCATCTCCTCATCGCTCATAGGGTAGCCCAAAGATCTTAGTTTTTTTCTAAGAAGCTCCTCTTGTGCCTCATCTTTTATATCTAGAGTAACTACTCTAGGTTCAACCTCAAGGTTGATTTCAACTTCACCAAACTCATCTTTTAGTGCTGTTTTTATAGTGTTTGCACATCCGCCACATTTGACATTTAAAACCTCAAAACTCTTTTGCATATCTTACCCCTTATTTTAAGTAGCTCTCAAGTGCTAAGCTTCCATCAAAAAGTGTTTGCTCATCAAAAGCATTTGCTATAAACTGTAACCCTATCGGCAGGGCATCACTACTTTTTGCAACAGGTAAAGATAGAGCAGGAAGCCCTGCTAAGTTTACACTTAGAGTATAAAGATCACTAAGTTTCATCGCCATAGGATCGGCTAGTTCACCAAAACGATTTGCAGTTGTTGGTGTTACAGGCGATAAAATCAGATCTACATCTTTAAATATCTCATCGTATTGGTGCTTTATAATCTCTCTAGTTTTTTGAGCTTTTACATAGTAAGCCTCATAGTATCCGCTAGATAGTACGAAGTTTCCAAGCAAGATTCGCCTTTTTACCTCATCTCCAAAACCTTCGCTTCTAGTGTTTATATATAGCTCATTTAGGTTTTTAGCATCGGCTCTAAAACCGTATCTTATACCATCGTATCTTGCTAGATTTGTGGTCGCTTCAGCAGTTGCGGTGATATAGTAAGCCGATATATCAAACTTAGCATCTAAAAGCTCTTTCTCAACTATAGTGTGGCCGTTTGATTCTAGTAGTTTTATAGTATCACTATATGCTTTTTGTATCTCATCTGAAGCATCTTTTATATGTTTTGGTAAAACTGCTATGCGAAGTTTTCTATCTATGTTTAGGTTTTGGCTAACTTTGTCATTTTTTGCCATCGAAGTTGAGTCTTTTGTATCGTGACCACTTATGATGTCATAGAGTATTGCCGCATCTTCAACATTTTGAGTTATGGGTCCTATCTGATCTAGACTTGAAGCATAAGCTGCTAGACCGTATCTACTAACTCTTCCATAAGTTGGTTTCATCCCAACAACTCCACAAAAAGCAGCAGGTTGGCGGATACTACCACCTGTATCACTTCCAAGTGAAGCTATAGCTATACCAGCACCAACAGCAGCAGCACTCCCACCACTACTTCCACCCGCTACACACTCGTAGTTATGTGGGTTTAGGGTTTTGCCATAAAAGCTAGACTCAGTAGTGCTTCCCATAGCA
>JBAYYR010000180.1:0-2904 GCA_041672945.1 Sulfurimonas sp.
CATAAAAGAGATAGAAAAACTCTATAAACTACACGAGATACTACAAGATAAAAACTACACTTACCTACTAGCAGATATCAAAAAACTTATAGATGACGATACTATAGAACCATCTGCGATGTATCAAAAAACAACATACTTTATAGAGCAGTTAAAAGAAAATATCTACCATATAGGGTTTAGATCAAAACTCCTTTTAGAGAGTGATAGCGATAAGTATTTTCTAACAGATACCCTACTTAGACACCTTCCAAACCTTATGGAGATAGTGGGGCAAATAAGGTCAAAAACCACAAGGGCTATAGTTGAGAACTCTACAACACTAGATGTAAAATATTCACTACAAAATAGTTGTATGTTATGCAAAGAGTATCAGGATTTAGTAGCTAGAACTATAAAAGATTTAAGCGATCAAGACAAAAAAGTGAGACTTTTAGCGATGCTTGAAGCGGTAGATACTCAAACTAAACGGATGCAAGAGTTTGTAAAATATACTGTTGTTTCTGATGATATTCAAGGTTTAGATCCATATGAGTTTTTTGCACAAGCGACCACTACCGTTGAGAAGATTTATGAGCTTTATAAGCTAAATTCGGAGTTTTTATCGCAAAACTTGGAGCTTAAGCTAAAAAATCTTGAGAAACAAAAGTTTTACGGTGTACTTGTGGGTGCTTTGATAGTTCTTATAATCATAACTATCATCATCTCAACCATAAGAAGCTATATGCTCTATATGCAGAGTGAGAGTAAGATAAAAAATAACCTAACGGCTATATTGCAACTAAAGAGTGATCTTGAGAAGTGTGACACTATAGAGGAGATATCATCTAAAGCACTATACTTTTTTTCTCAAAAATTTGAGATAGTAAATGGCTCTATCTATCTTTTTAACGAAGAAAATAGCAAACTCTATATGACATCTAGCTTTGCAACAGATAAGATGAAGCCCATAGTAGAGTTAGGTGAGGGGCTAATAGGTGAAGTTGCTATTCAGAAAAAACATATCCATACAGAGTTAAGACCTTCAAGTGCTTCAACTTTTAAGGTTGAAGATATCGTAGTAGCACCAAGCCATATATGTACACTTCCGCTTATAAGTTATGAGAGGCTTTTTGGGGTGCTTCAAGTTGGGCTTTTAAAAAATGGCGATATTGTCCACAATGATGATTTTTCTTACTATATAGATATGATTATAGGGTTTTTAAGAGATACAAAAAATCTTGAGAGAAGCAAAAGATATATAGAGCTTATAGATGAGTATGTTATAACTTCTAAGAGCAATAAAGATGGCATCATAGTAGATGTTAGTAAAGCTTTTTGTAAGATATCGGGGTACAAAAAAGAGGAGCTAATAGGCAAAACTCACTCCATAGTCTCTCACCCTGATACCCCTGATGAGTTTTATACTCAGATGTGGCAAACTATATCAAAAGGTAGTATATTTAGAGGTGAGGTTAAAAACCTAGACAAAAACCGCAACCCTTATTGGATATATCTAACCATAACTCCACAGTTAGATGTTCATGGAAATGTTTTGGGCTACTCTTCGATATTTCAAGATATAACCGATAAAAAACGGATAGAACACTACTCCATAACCGATGCACTTACTCAACTCTACAATAGAAGATTTTTCGATGAAAACTTCGATAAAGAGCTAAGAATAGCTAGAAGAGATAAAAAAGCACTAGCACTTTTTGTGATAGATATAGACTTTTTTAAACAATACAACGACACCTACGGACACATAAAAGGTGATGAGGCACTAAAAAAAGTTGCACAAGTTATGGGGGAGCTTTTTAAAAGAGCAAATGACTATGTCTATAGGATAGGTGGTGAGGAGTTTGCTGTTACTTTTAGCTCGATATCTGCTCAAAGTGTAGTAAAAAGAGCTGAGCTTTTAAGACAAAGTGTACTTGATTTGGCTCTAGAACATAAGCATTCAGCTAGCTCTAATGGTATCTTATCTATCTCTATAGGGGCTGCTTTTATCCCACCTGAATGTAGTATGGAGGCTATGGAGATATATAAACTTAGCGATCAAGCCCTTTATAGTGCAAAAAAAGAGGGGAGAAACAGAGTGAAACTAGCAAACTTTAACTAGTCTCTGATGATGTCATAATCTAGCGAAAACTTAGGGGTAAAGGTAGATTTTTCTATCTTGTGGTTTAGTTTTTGGTTTGTAAAGTCTATGGTGATGCTATTTTCAAACTCATCTGTATAAGATATACTTTTTACAAGATTTTTCTCTGTAGCTATAGTAAATTCAATATCATTAAACGATGCTTTATAGGTAGTATCATCTATCTTTTTAGCACCACTTAGCATCCTAAAAAAATCAAAATTTGTATCTACTTTTTTTACTATAACCTGCTCAAGCTCATCTTCTACTATAGTTAGCTCATAAGGGTTCATATAGACCTCTTTTTTGACAGGCTTAGTGTAGCTCCAGAGTGCATCGCTTGGTCTTAGTGCTACCATATGTCCACTATAAGAGATGGTGTGCTGCTTCATATCGGTGATATTTTGAATAAAATCGGCCTCGAAGCTTTGTATATCGTTTAGCGAAGCAAAAAGATTTGTATATATAAGTAAAAAAAGTAGCCTAAACATATAGTAACCTTATATTAAATTATGCAAATTATAATTATAACTATGTTAAAATCTCTTTACTCCATTTAAATAAGGTTATTAATGCTACAGACTATATTTCAAAAAATCTTTGGAACAACAAACGACAGAGAACTTAAAAAATACAAAAAACAACTAGATAAGATAAACTCCAAAGAGGGTGAGTACGAAAAACTTAGTGATGATGAACTTAAAGCGGCATTTTTAGAATTAAAACAGAGTGTTTTAGACGAGAGTAAAACCCTAGATGAGGTACTTGTGGACTCTTTTGCT
>JBAYYR010000181.1:0-2883 GCA_041672945.1 Sulfurimonas sp.
ACTAGATATGCACCTACACCTTAGAGATGGTGTGATGTTAGAAAATGTTGCACCACTTAGTGCATATAGTTTTAGTGGTGGTCTTGTTATGCCAAACCTTGTCCCGCCAGTCGATACTCTAGATGGGCTAAAAGCCTATAAAGAGCGGATAGTTGCTACTATACCAAATGACTATTTTGAGCCATATATGAGTCTGTTTTACAAAAACTACTCAAGAAAGTTTTTAGAGGATGTAAAAGAGCATATACTAGCTATAAAGCTCTATCCAGCAGGGGCTACAACAAACTCTGAGGGTGGAGTTAGCTCATTTGATATCGAGGCTATAAGAGAGACTCTTGAAGCTATGAGTGAGCTTGAGATTCCGCTATGTGTTCATGGCGAGAGTGATGGGTTTGTTATGGATAGAGAGGCGGAGTTTATGAGTGTTTATGAGCTTTTGGCTAAAAACTTTCCAAAACTAAAAATCATCATGGAGCATATAACAACCAAAGAGGCTGTTGATATGTTAGATAGATACAAAAATATATATGCGACCATAACTATCCACCATCTACTTCTAACCCTTGATGATGTTGTGGGTGGACTTATGATGCCTCACCACTTTTGCAAACCTATAGCAAAAAGACCAGAAGATAAAGAGGCTCTTTTAAAAGTTGCACTTGAGGCTCACCCAAAGGTTATGTTTGGCTCAGACTCAGCACCACACCCAAAAGATAAAAAAGAGGCATCTCACTGCTCTGCTGGTATATTTACCTCACCTATCGCACTACAACTACTTTGTGAAGTGTTTGATGATCACAACAAACTAGAAAACCTTCAAGCATTTGTAAGTGATAATGCCCAAAGTATCTATGGTATCTGTCCAGAGTTTAAAGAGGTGACACTTATAAAAAGTGAGTTTAGTGTGCCATCTAGTTATGGCGATGTAGTGCCACTTTTTAGTGGTAAAAAGATAGCATGGTCTATCTTAGAAGTGGACTAAAAAGATGGATACTTTTTTACAAAATGCCGAAACTATACTAGATTATGGGGTTATAGGGACACTCATAATTATGAGTATAGTAACACTTTGGCTTTTTATAGAGCGGATGATGTTTTATAAAACCATAAGAGTTTTGGAGTACGAAAACAGAGATGAGCTTGAGATGGAGCTTACCGATAACATAGGAGTTATAAGTGCTATAGGTTCAAATGCCCCGTATGTCGGACTTTTAGGAACAGTTCTTGGTATTATGCTCACATTTTACACCATGGGTGATGCAACTAGTATAGATGCAAAAAAGATTATGGTTGGACTTGCACTTGCACTAAAAGCGACTGCTCTTGGGCTTGTTGTGGCGATACCTGCTATCATAACTTACACTCTTTTGCTTAGAAAGATAGAAAAACTTCTAACATTTTATGATGTAAATAAGGCAAAAGAGTAGATGTCTAAGCTAAAAAACCCAAAAAAAAGGTTTGATGATATAAATGTCATACCATTTATAGACATTATGTTAGTTTTGCTTGTGATGGTGCTAACTACTGCCACTTTTATAAATCAAGGGATCATCTCAGTAGATCTTCCAAAAGCCGAATCTAGCCAAAAAAAAGATACTCAAGCAAAAGATGAGGTAAATATATTTGTCAAAAATAGTGGTGAGATATATTTTGATAAAGATAGAGTAGAGTTAAGTGAACTAAAAGAGAGACTAAGTGCGATAGATAAAGATCAAGTTGTGGTTCTTAGAAGCGATCAAGACTCAAAGTTTCAAGATTTTGTGAGTGTGATGGATACACTAAAAGAGCTAAAGCACGATCAGCTCTATATAGTTACTAAAAAAGAGAATTAGCTCTCATGCCAAGCTTCGGTTTTAAAAACTCTCCTATCATCAAGAACTTTTAGCTTGATAGCATCCTTGCATCTGCCATCTTCTATATCTAGTATCGCTATTTGAAGGATTTTTTTGCACTTTTTTGGTATGTCAAAGTGACTTTTAACACCACTTAAAAAGTACTGTAGTGGCGAATCTTTATCCATCCCAATGACATTGTCACGACATCCACTAAGCCCTATATCGCTTAAGTAGGCACTACCATCATATATATAAAAATCATCGGTTCCAACATGTGTATGAGTCCCTATGATACCACTAACCTTACCTTGAAGAAGCATCATCATAGCCCTTTTTTCACTTGTTGCTTCGGCATGAAAATCTACAAATATATTTTTAACACCCTTGCTATGAAGCTCATCCACACACTTTAGAGCAGCTTTAAAACAGTTCTCTAAAACAGGCATAGCGTAGTGTCCTAGCAGGTTTATAACAGCTAGTTTTTCACCCGCCACATCATAGACTCTACACCCGCTTCCAGCTACTTCATCTGGGTAGTTGTGAGGTCTTAAAACTCTGCTATCTTCCAAAAGCGGGAGTATATCTTTTTATTAAAGGTGTGGTTTCCACCACTCATAATATCTACCCCATAACCAAAAAGCTCTTTCGCATTTTGCGAGGTTAAGCCAAATCCATGTGAAGCATTTTCATAGTTTGCCACCACCACATCGATACTATACTCTGTTTTTATCTTTTTTAGATGCTCTTTTAGCATCTCTCTACCAGGTGAGCCTACTATATCACCTATAAATGCTAGTTTCAATTATTGTTCCTTTTAAACCTTTTAATACAACTCTGCTAAAACATCCATGGTTAAATCTTCTACACTAAACACACCTTTAATATCCTGAAGGTATTTTTGTGATTTATAAATCTCATCAGCAACAAAAAGATAAATATTATGGTTTCTTATTGCTTCAACCTTTTCTTTTGTCAAATCTATGCCTAAAGTTATCTCAATCATAACATCTATTTTACTCATTTGAGCAGTTTTTATAAACTGTTTATA
>JBAYYR010000182.1:0-2869 GCA_041672945.1 Sulfurimonas sp.
CCTATAGCGACACAAGATGCTAGTATGGCCGAACCACCATAGCTTAAAAATGGCACCGAAATCCCTTTTATAGGGGTGATACCACTGATACCATAAGCATTTGTTAAAAAAGTAAAAGATAACATCAGCCCCACACCTAAGCTAAAAAGATAGATTTTGGCATCATCTACACGGTTTGCAACTCTAAATATCCTAAGTACCATCCACAAAAATAAAATAACAACACTAAGTACACCGACAAATCCAAACTCCTCAGCAAGACCCGCTAAGATAAAGTCTGTATGTATATCGCTTAAAAAACCTAGTTTAAAGCTACCATTACCAAGCCCAACTCCAAAGATACCGCCGTTGTGTATCGCATTTAGTGAGTGACCTATTTGGTATGGTTCAACCTCTACAGGGACTCTTAGTTTTTGTGCCATCTCATCTGGAAAAGCGGCTAAAACTAGATTTTGTGTTGTTGCCCACCACGATTTTACCCGAGCTATTCTATGTTCTGCACTCACTATGAAAAATATAAAAAACAGAGTAGTTAAACCCATAATGCTAAAGAAAAACCTTGCACTACTCCCTGCAAATATCAGCATAAATGCAAGTGTTAAGCCAAGAACTACAACTTGACCTAGATCGTTTTGTATAAAAGCTATAACTAGCATAGCTATAACAAAAACCACCGCATATGGAAAAAATCTCATAAACTCATGTTTAAGTCCGATGCCATCGTGGTAGCCTAGCTTTCTAGAAAAACTCCAAGCTAAAAAGTAAACAAAACCTACTTTAAAAAACTCAACAGGAGCAAGTGAGAGTCCACCTAGTTTTATCCATCTTTTTGCTCCACCTATGCTAGTTACTAAGCTCTCAGGCATAAATGGCATAGATACCATAAGTATCGCCGAAAACACAAAAAGACCAAGACCTATAAAATCTAGAGCTTTTTTAGGGTCAAATTGGGCTAGTGTCCACATGATAAATATACCTATAAACCCAAAAAGAAGTTGTCTTATGGCAAAATGAAACTCATTGGTATTGTTTAGAAGAGTTGCAAAACCAGCTAATGAATATACTAAAACTATCCCGATCGCAATTAGTGACACCACTAAAGTAAAGAGTACTCTATCGGCCATGCTATTTGATCTTGTTTATCTTTAGTACAAACTCCGCTTCAGCGCTTGAGATGTGAAGCTCTTTTGCAATAACTTCAAGCGGGATACCTTGTTTGTAGAGCGATACTATCTTCTCATCATCGCTTGATTGTAAAGATGATGGTAGCGATATCTGCTTCACACCACTCTCTATGTTTGATATACGAGCATTTAGGTTCTCATCTAGCGATGCTACTGAGTGTTGAAGGTTTTTTATGGCGACTGATAGGGGTTTTATCATATCAAAAGAGCCTCTATCTATCTCTTGATAAATCTCCTCATCGCTCATCCTTTTTGGGGTAGAGTCTAGTATGTTTTGAGTCTCTTTTAGCTTTTTTTTAAGGTAGTAGATGTCTCTATTTAGCTCCTCCATAGCACTTGCTAGTGAGTGGATATTTTTGGAGTAGTGGGCATCTTTGGCTAGAACTATATATAGCAGATATATAACAATAAGTGCTAGTACAACTATAGCCCCCTCAAGACTTAAAAAATCCTCTATATCAAAATTCACTCTCTTACCTCTTTGTTTATTCTTATAATCTCTCGCTCTTTTATCGATATAAAACTATTCCACTCATCTTCGCTACTTGAAGAGATTTTAGTGATTTTTGCTTTTGTTTCATCGATAGCTTCAAAGTAAAAAGCTATAAGTTTTTTTGGGTAGAGTGGTAGTTCAACTCTAGCATAGTAGTGTTTAGATGGCTCAAGTATGTTTTGCTTTAGGAGTATATGCTCAAAACCTATCGACTCTAATGGCTCATCTTTATACTCAAGCTCTAAATAGCTACTTTTTGCTCTCTGAGTCTCTAGCTCATCTACTTTTTTATGTAAAGATACAAGCAGGTTTATGATGATAGCCTCAGCACTACTCATATCTCTTTTGGCTCTTAGGTTTCTAAAGAGTAGTTGCTCATCGCTATCTAAGCTTAGTTTTTGGTACTCTTGCTCAAACTTATCACCCTCAAGTGGCGAAAACGACATGCTAAGTGAGATAGGGATTAAAAAACTACTCATGCTAAAACTCTATCTATAACAACAAGTATAAAAAACACTACACCAAGGTAGCCATTTACTGTAAAAAAAGCTCTATCTATCTTAGTAAAATCTTTTCTAACAAGGTAGTGTTCGTATCCGAGCATAATTACACTCAGTGTTAGTGCTACATATGCAAAAGTTCCAAGATCGGCACTCCAAACAAACATACCCCAAAATATAGTAGTAAGAAGGTGTAAAAAAGCAGATAGTTTTAGAGTTGCATCGACTCCATAAACCGATGGGATCGAGTATAGCCCCTCGTTTTTATCAAACTCTATATCTTGAAGTGAGTAGAGTAGATCAAACCCAGCAACCCAAAACACTACACCAAGCCCCAAAAGTACAGACCAAGGAGTTATCTCTCCTAAAACCGCAACAACTCCAGCTATGGGGGCAAGACCTAGCGATAAACCAAGAACAAGATGAGCCGAAGATGAGAATCTTTTAAAGTATGAGTAGCTACCAAGGACTAAAAGTATAGGGAAGCTTAGGTAAAATGCAAGATCATTTATAAAGTAAGCGACAACTATAAAAGCTAAAGCATTTAGCACAACAAACATAAATATGCTATTGCTATCAAGCCTACCATCGACATTTGGTCTATTCATAGTGCGGGGATTTTTGGCATCTATATCGCGATCTGCATAGCGGTTTAAGCCCATAGCAAAATTTCTAGCACTAAGAGCTGCTAA
>JBAYYR010000183.1:0-2869 GCA_041672945.1 Sulfurimonas sp.
TCTCCTTTGAAGCATAGCGATTTTCCATGTACTCTATAAAACGAACTACGATTTTTCGCTCTTTACAATACTCTAAAACATCGATAATCTCAGGGGCATTTAGGCTCTTCATAGGCACCATGTTTGCCTTAACTTTTAGCCCAACTTTTATAGCCTCATCAATACCCTCTAAAACATTTTTAAGTACATCTTTTTGAGCTATAGCTTGAGCAACTTCAGGTTTTAGTGTATCTATGCTTACATTTATCCTCTTTAAACCTGCATCTTTTAGCTTTTTAGCAGCTCCTTTTAAAAGGTAAGCATTTGTAGTCATAGCTAGATCTATGTCGTTTTTATAATCGTATATCATCTTTATAAAAACATCAAGATCCTCTCTAAGGAGTGGCTCACCACCTGTGATACGGATCTTTTTTATCCCCTCATCTATGGCAACTTTCACAAATAAAAAAAGCTCCTCAAAAGTTAAAAGATTCTCTTTTGGAACCCATGAGAAAGGTTTTTCTGGCATACAGTACTGGCATCTGAAGTTACATCTCTCTGTTACTGATATACGAATATAATCAACAACTCTATCGTAGCTATCTATAAGCATGGATTTCCTTGTTTTTAGTGTAGTGAGATTATAGTGATTTTGACTTATAAGTAGTTAAAAGAGGGGTTTAACCCACAAAGCCTAAGCTCTGGGAGTTAAGAAATGGGGATTATTTTGTAGCAAATTTATAGTCTAACATTGCCCAAACTTTTTGAACACTGTTACTAGCTAAAGGACCTACTGCTACACCTTTTCTAATAGCTTCGCCATCTTTTTTGAAGTTAGCATATTTAAGCATTCCGCTAAGGTTATCAACACCTGGGATAGCTCTAGTATAAACTGCATCTACCTCATGACCTATATCATAACCACCTTTATCAGTAGTGTAGTCATGATAGGTTACTTTAAAAAGACCAAACTCTTTAGATTTGTAACCTAGTGAGAAGTTAAGATCCTCTAAGCCCTCATCAAACATAACAGGCATTGCAAATACATCTGCCCAACCATTATGTGCATGTAGTGTTGCTAGTGGAGTTGAAAAACCTGCACCACCGTTTTTACCTTTACCTAAAACTTCATATTGTCCACATGCCAAAAAGCCCATAACATCAACACCTAACTCTATGTTGTAGTAGTTAGCTTTAACATCTCTTGCTTTACTAGCTGAGCTATGTAGTTTTAGAGATGGATCTTTTTGTCTAGCATACTCACCACGGTATCTTATAGAGGTATCTTCACTAAGCTTAGTTGAACCATGTAGTGCTATACCGTAAGTATCGTGACCAATACCATCTTTTGGATTAATCTTAAGACCTGTATCAGTTGAAGTAGTACCTGCACCTATCATATAATCATAAATAGTAACATTAAGCTCTGGGATAACTTGATAAGAAGCATTTAGAGCTAAAACTCTACCATCATATTTATCAGGTCGAGCTGCAACTTCACCATCATTTATCGTGTTTACTTGAGTTATATATGCTGCTGTAAGGTTTAAACCCTCTATTGTGTTATCAACAAGTGCGATAGCATCAAAAGTTTGTGGCATTTGTCTCCAATCAACTGTACCGATAAATCTTAGGTTATCTAGGTTGATAGCTTGACGACCAACTCTTAGTAGAGTTTTGTTGTATTTTAGATCTATGTATGATTGAGTTAGACGAGTTTGTCTAGCATCATTTACCATATCATACTTATTATCTTCAGCACCATATTTTCTGTTTATAGAGCTTACATTTGTCATTTGCACATAAGCACTTATCCAGTCTTGACCAGCGATATCAGCACCAACACCAACTGCTAAACGGTTAGTATAAGCATTTGCTGTTTTAGTACCGTTATGGTTTACATTTGCTCTTTCATATCTTGCTCTGATTTGACCATCAGCTTTTACATTTGTAAGTATATCAGCAGCCTGAACACTTACCGAACTAACACCCATCAGCATTGAAGCTGCAAGTGACATCTTTACTATTTTTCTCATTTTCTCTCCTAGTTTATTATAAAAAGATAGATTTTACAATATTAACACCTTCGCATTAGTATTGTATCTTTTTATATCTATTATTATAACGAGATATATTCTACAGTCCACTCTTTTAAATTTGACTTAATCTAATCAGTTTATAGTGATGTTTATGGTATTTTGTTAATTTTTGGTTTGCTTTTTGTTAAAACTCTTTGACCATATCTTCTAGTGTAGAGGTTTTGATACTTAAATACCTACTAAGAGAACCGACTTCAACTTTTGCTATGATATCCCATCTACCATCATCTTCTAAATCTAGTGGTTTTGATAGATACTCAGAGCCATTAAAACTAAAATCCTCTATAGTTTTATCATTTGCTTTAGTGTGTGGTCTAGTTAGTAAAACTGAGATTTTAGCACCATCGACTACCTGATTGTTTTTATCTACTAGCTTATACTTTAGCTGGGTACCTTTTTTAAAAAAACTATCTGTAGTATAGTAAAAATTATATTTAGCATTAAACTCTATAGCATCACTTAGTATCTCGTTTACTCTTTTATCTGCATCGTGGTAGTCTATCATATACAAGTCACTCTCTTGCACGGGTGCCTTAAGTGATATCATAACTGTAGCAACCGAAGCCATAAATATCAAAAAAATAGCAACCGCTATACTATATGGCCAGATTTTAGCATTTTTCATTTATCTATCCTTTTTTTATATCTGTTTTTAACAAAGAGTATAAGTGCATAAAGTAGCACACCATAAAATATAACTTTTAAAACAAGTACACTAATCTGTGATGAGTTGCCCACCGAACTATCTAGCTCAACTTTTTTAGCTGATGCTACCTGCATAGCTATATCGG
>JBAYYR010000184.1:0-2834 GCA_041672945.1 Sulfurimonas sp.
AGTAGAGGAAGTATCAGGATTACGGATTAAAAAAGTAATTGATTCTTTATCTCCTGAAATATCTAAAAGTGTTAAGGGATTTCCCTGGAAAGATAATTTAAAGAATTTTAAAGTTATGACTGGGGGAATTCTACATTATTAGTACAAAATGCCTTATTTCAGTATGGAGAATCTACTCCATTAGATTTTTTAATTCTAGATGAATTTGATCGAATAGATTATAAAACAATTAAAGCTTTTCGGTCAGCTATGGCTTCATCACCATTAGGAGCTGAATTATCTATATCTACCCCTACTTTTCGTAATGTAGGAGTAGATAAAGATTATCAGCTCTCTGATCAACGGGAATGGATGATAAAATGTTCTCATTGTAGTTATTGGCAGATAATATCCTGGAAAGATAATATTAGACAGGTAAAAGGGGAAGCAAATTTATTAGAAAAAATAAGATTTATTCATAAGGATATAGAAGCTGGTTCTTTTATTAGAATATGTCAAAAATGTAATAAATTATTAAATTTAGCTGAATGTAAAGGAATATATGTAGCTATATATCCTGAAAAAAAAGAAATAAGAGGCTATCATGTCACTCAGCTTTCAGCAGCATGGATTAATATAGATAAAATAGTATCATCATTACGAGATTCTGATTTATTACGAGAGTGGTATAATTATGAATTAGGTGAAATATATGAGGGGGATGATTCATTAATTAAAATAACGAAAGAAGAGATTAAGAGATTAGTTAATCCTCATATATCAGGGAATGATTTACAGAAAATAAGAGAATTGTATGCAATAAAAGCGGTAGGAATAGACTGGGGTAATATTAACTGGTATTTAGTATTAGGAGTTCCAAAAAGTAATTTAGATGAATTGCATGTTATTTATATGAATTTTTACGAATCCAATTTAATGGATTCTATTCAAGAACCTGCTTTACAGGCGATTAAATTAGCAAAAGCAATACAGGCTGATATTATAGTAGCAGATGCAGGTTATGGTGCAGATAGGAATCCTATAATATTAGAAAAATGGGATCGGGATTTTTTTACTTGTGAATATTATGGTGATACAGAGAAAGAGAGAAAAAGTTCTAATATAGAACCTTCTTTTGAAACTCGGTTTACTCAAAATAAATTACCTCGAGTTCGAGTATATAGGCCTGCAAATGTGAAAAAGTTATTAATGACATTACGAAAAGGTTTTATTAAATTTAATAATTTTTCAGGTAATACTCTTCTGGATACCGTATGGGATTTATTTCAAGAACATGTTATTAATATCTGTGTAGAAGAAGGGAAAAGAGAAGATAAGAAAAATATTGGAGCTTCAATTGAATATAAAGATGAGGTAATAGTATCAGGCCCCGATCATTATTTTCATGCTCTTTTATATAGTCTTATTGGTATAAATTATTGTAAAACTTCAGGTGGTGTAATAGAAATAGATATAGGAAGTGGATTAAGAGAAATGAAAGAACCTATAATAACGAAAGAAAGTTATAATAAAATTGAAGAGGATACTATAATTAAAATAGGTTAATTATGGAGGTATTATAATGAATGAAATTAAAGAAGGTTATAAAATAGTAACGTCTGATTTAAAATCCCCCTTTGTGCCAGTGAAAATAAAAGGGAGACAATATTATATTAAAAAATGGACTGAGACTTCTTTAATTAATCGGGGTGCATTATGTGTTTTTGATGATATTTTTTATGTTAAAAAATATTTAAAAAATCATTGTCTTAGAAATTTAGATTTAAGATTATTTAAATGTAATTATATATTAGCCGTTGTTGATAAATATGATAATAAATATCAAGAGTTTGTTAAATATCCATTATTTATAAGGCAAGGGAAGCAGATCTCATGTGGTCGTCCTGTACAAGGAACAAAATTAGCAAGAAAAGTTAAATTAATAGAAGAAATTGAGATCCCTTGCTATTTAGGGTGAGCTAAAAAATGAAATTTGATGATTTAAAAATTGGTGATTATATTGTTCTTATTGAAAATATTTATAAAAAAAGGTTTTTGGTTACTTGGATTAATTTCCAGGATAAATATGTTGCCCTATCTTATATTTTTAAAGGGAAAAATATGAGACCTTGTAGAGTTTTAGAGGCAGATTTTAATAAAGAAAAATGGGAATTTTTGAGATGAAAAAAATTATATCAAAAAAAGAGGTAGGAGAAAAAAAATAATGCAAAATATAAATATAGTAAGATATAATCTTAATAATCTTTTCAATGAGCTGAATTATTTTCCACGGCATTGTGGGGATTTTTTAACCCTTATTGAAAATCAAATTCAATCCCCGTCTTGCTTTATTAAAAATGTAAAACAATATCAATTAGAAAAAAAACTATTAAAAATTGATGGTATTTTAGGTAAGCAAACACTAAAAAAAATACGGGAAGACCTAGAAAATTCCAATTGGACACAATCTATGATAATACTAATGAAAAATATATTACCTTTAACTTCTTTATATTCCAGGGTAACATTTAGTGATGTCCCTTTAGGATCAAAAAAAAATATAGCACTTCAAGAAATGCAATATGGAGATTATGCTCTACGGCTTACCAAAAATTTGCCAATTAATATCTGGTGTGGGCATTGGGATTGTTCTTTTTTGAGTGCTAAAACTGCCCAAATATTACAACACCGAGAAAATATTTCAGTTGATTCTCTTCTTGATCGTGATGGAACATTTTATCTTACTGCACCAAGCGAGAATTTTTATTTTTATCATGGAAATGCAATTAGCCAGTATTCAATTGGAACTGAAATTGCTAATCCTTTTGATTTAAAATATGAAAAGCAACTTAAAA
>JBAYYR010000185.1:0-2824 GCA_041672945.1 Sulfurimonas sp.
AAGATGGTAATGAAAAAACTTTGTTATATTAGCTGGGATTGCAAGTGCTACAGAGGTAGCTATATGCCAATTTAAGACAGAATATTCTGGTTTTGCAGAAGATAAGATGACTTGTCCAGGAGCTTTTGAAAAAGATACAACAATCAAGGATATGTATGCTGATGGATGGAAGTTTAAAGGTAGCTACAGAACCAATATGTATGAAGTAGGTGGACAATATAGAGGCACTAAGGTAATCAAAGAATATACCTATATTGTAATGGAAAAAGAAAATAAGTAACGAAACTGTTTAAATATAGTAAAATAGAAGTATTAAATTACTTCGTTTGAGGATTGAAGATGCCGTTTTTACTGCTTTTAATTGCACTGTTTATTTTTGCGTTACTTCGTGGTGAGCATGATGTGTCGTTTGTTATTTTGATGATGATTGTTGCTGCGCTACTTGCGACATACTACAAACCATTTAGAGACTCTTTGAGAGAGTTTTTTTAGGATGTATTTATGTCAGCTTTAGAAATTGCACTTCTTCCCTTAGTACTTTTTATAGAAAATAAATAAACTCTTCCTTTTTGTTTCTAAAATTACTTCTTTTATAAATTAATATTTTATAAAAATACATAAATTGAAAACAAATCTCTTGCTTTTGTTTTAAAAAATAGGTAAAATATAAACTATGAATTTACAAAATGATATAAAAATAAAACAACTATATCAAATGTTACCAGATGGGGTAGTCACTCCAGCTTCTTGGCTTGCAGAGCAGGGCTATTCTATGCAGCTACTTTATCAGTACACCAAAAGCGGTTGGCTCAAAAAAACCTCAAGAGGCTCATACATAAGAGGCGATGCGAAACCATCTTGGCAGGGAGCTGTTTTAGGACTGCAAAAACTTAGCCATGAACCATTTCACATAGGCGGTATAACAGCACTAAATCTTCAAGGTTATGCTCATTATCTTCCATTGAACAACTCACAAACCATATATCTGTACGGCACTCAAAAACTTCCAGCATGGTTTAAAAATATAAAACTTGAACAAGAGTTTTATGTGATGAAAAAGCCCTATTTTAAGACAATAGGTCTGAAAAGTATACCATCAAATATAAAAGATTGGGAAATGGTAGTCTCATCTCCTGAGAGAGCTATAATGGAGCTTCTTTATCAAGTAAAACCCGATGGACTTAGCTTTGAGTTTGCAGCAGAGATATTTGAGGGATTAACAACACTTCGCCCATCTTTGATCAATGAACTTTTAAGTATGTGTGAAAACATAAGAGTCAAACGCCTCTTTTTATTTTTGACCAGCCACTTTAACCACCCTTGGGCAAAGCACATAAAAAAAGATGGTTTAGAACTTGGAGTTGGCAGAATGCAGATCGTAAAAAACGGTGTCTTTGACAACGAGTTTTTAATAACAGTACCAAAGGAGTACCATGCTAGATAAAAATTCTATTTATTATAAACAAGTGCAGTTGCTTTTAGAAGTGCTACCCTATGTCTCACAAGAGGAGTGCTTTGCTCTCAAAGGCGGTACGGCTATCAATATGTTTGTCAGAGATATGCCACGACTCTCAGTTGATATAGATTTGATGTACTTACCTGTAGAAGATCGACAAACTAGCCTTCAAAATATTGCCGAGTCGTTTCAAAGAATTGCTAACTCTATAGAGTCTTCAATAAGAGGTGCAAAAGTATATAGGCTAGATCAACAAGGAGATGGAATACTCTCTAAACTTCAAGTTGAAAAAAACGGTGTTCGTATCAAAATAGAAGCATCGCCAGTAACAAGAGGAACGGTAAGAGAACCAAGTGTGC
Organism: Sulfurimonas sp.; assembly: GCA_041672945.1. Taxonomy (GTDB): domain Bacteria; phylum Campylobacterota; class Campylobacteria; order Campylobacterales; family Sulfurimonadaceae; genus JBAYBZ01. Next base: position 1,816 of record JBAYYR010000185.1, read on the forward strand.
TCAATGTATCGGCAAGAGTGGAAGAGGAGTTTGGTTTTGCAGAGACTAGCGTAGTTCATTTGGACGATTTGTACGCTGGAAAACTTTGTGCAGCACTTGATAGACAGCATCCTAGAGATTTTTTTGATGTCAGAGGACTCCTTGACAATGAGGGCATAAGCGATACCCTTATGGATGTGTTTATAGTGTACTTGATAAGCAGTAATCAACCTATATCAAAACTACTGCAACCAAACCTGATAGACATCAAAAGACTTTATGCTGAACAGTTTGTAGGGATGCCGATAGAGCCAATGCCATTGGAAGTTTTAGAAGCAACCAGAGTTGAGCTAATTAGCACAATTCATTCTAAACTCACTTAAAATCATCTTGATTTTTTGATAGGTTTTAAAGAGGGTAATCCAGACTGGAGTTTGCTTCCTTTTGAGAACATAAAAGAACTTCCATCTGTAAAGTGGAAAATACTCAATCTTCAAAAAATGCCAAAAGCTAAAAGAGCGGAAGCTATACGGAAGCTAAAAGATACACTAAAGATCTAAAATAAGGAGAAGGAGCAATGGAACAAGTTAAAACTGTAATGCAAGAAGAGTTTACAAAAAACTATGACTTTTACAAAGATTATGATGATATTGTCATTCACAAAGAGACAGAACAGATATTTAAAAGCAACTTCATCAACGGTATAGTTCAGCTAGTGCCAGTGAGCAATAATACGGCTATGGAAAAAATAGAGCAAGGGCTTAGTGAGTTTGCAAAAGAACTAAAAAGACAAGGTTTTTAAAAGCAAAAAATAACGCTTTTATGCAAGATATGATAATATAAAAAACAATAATAATTTTAGGTTTATGGCATGTCAAAGAAAAATTTAACAGAACGAGATATTTGTACAAAGTATATTACTCCAGCACTTATAGAGTCTGGTTGGAATTTACACTCTCAATTTAGAGAGGAGGTAACCTTTTTTACAAATGGTCGCATCTATGTTCACGGTAAGATGGTACGCCGAGGT
>JBAYYR010000186.1:0-2797 GCA_041672945.1 Sulfurimonas sp.
GATTTGCCAGATGGGGTATCGCTCTTTTTCTATCGCTCTAAACTCAAGTGAGCCAACCTCAAGAAGGTTTATGTTATCTAAAATCGGCATTTTCATATCTCTATCTAGTGCATAGGCTATAGGGAGTTGCATATTTGCATGGGCTAGATGAGCCGTTGTGCTTCCATCGTTAAAGTCTATAAGTGCATGTATAAGGGAGTTTGTCTCTATAATGGCATCGTAGCTCCCCTCGCCAAAAAGCCATCTTGCTTCAAGTAGTTCAAATAGCTTATTTACCATAGTCGCACTATCTATGGTGATCTTTTGACCCATATTCCAGTTTGGGTGTTTTTGAGTATCTGCTAGAGTTGCGGTTTTTATATCTTTAAGATCCCAGTCGCGAAAAGCCCCGCCACTAGCGGTGATGATCATCTTTTTTATGGGGCGATTTTGTAAAAGATACCAAAGCCCAAAATGCTCACTATCTATGGGGATGATTTTTGTTGTGTCTATAAAAGCTCCACCTGCAACGAGTGACTCTTTGTTAGCTAGTGCAACTTTTTTGTTAGACTCTATAGCTTTTAGTGTCGGCTTTAGCCCTAAAAATCCTACAAGTGCATTTACAACTAGTTCGCTTTTACTTTGATCTATAGCACTTAGTATCGCCTCTTCCCCGCAAAGTACATTTGGGTGATTTACTTTTTTTATATCTAAGCTATTTGCTATGATTACTAGTTTTGGGTTATGCTCTTTTATCTGCTTATTTAGTAGCTCTATGTTATTTCCAGCTACTAAAATCTCTACATCTATGTTGAACTTTTTGGCTATTTTAAGAGTGTTTACCCCTATGGAACCCGTGGAGCCTAAAAGTACCAACTTATACCAAACCTCTTAAAAACACAAGCATAACTATAGAGGCAAAAAGATACCCATCGATGCGATCGAGCATTCCGCCATGACCTGGTAAGATATTTCCACTATCTTTAACACCCGCTTTTCTCTTTAGGTAGCTCTCATAAAGATCACCAAATACAGCAGATACAGAGACCAAAAATGCGACTATAAAAGATTGATCGATATCTACTAGTGTTAGCCCCATAAACATACCACCTACAGTAGCGACTACCAAACCACCCACAACACCCTCTAGTGTTTTGTTTGGACTTGTTTGACTAAATGGGGTTTTACCTATACTTTTTCCAACCGCATAAGCACCTATATCGGTTAGTGCAACTATAACAAAAAGCCAAACCAAGGAGAAGATACCGTAGTTTTGGTAGAGTGTTAGTATAAAAAGCATACCAGCGGTTGGGTATATAAAAGGTAAAAAGTTTTTCCACTCCACATCTCTTTTATAAGCGAGTATACTTGCATATATCACACCAGCTAAAACAAAAAGATCACTGCTATTTGAAAATATCGAAGCACTAAGCCAGATAGCTATAGCATAAACTACAAGCCTTTTATCTTCTATGCCAAAGAGCTTTTGAGCCTCTAAAAAAGCGATGATATAAACGGCTCCTAAAAAAGCCCAAGTTAGGTAAAAATTATCTATAAGTGCGACGACTAAAACAACGATACCAAGAACAGTGGCGGTAAAAAATCTCTCATTTTCAAAGAGTTTAGATAGATTCATATAAAATCCTAAAATTTAGTTATAAAAATGATACACCATCATACTTTAATATCTAATATATGTCGTGAAGGTTTTGGCTCACCCTGCTCTTTTGTTTTTTTTGGATTTCGTCTGTTTTGCTGATCTGCCATATCTTTTTCATGCTCATTATCAGGGTTTGTCGCCTCATTTTCCTCTGTTGGTCTAACCTCTTCTACCTCTTGTTTTTTCTCTTTGGCTAGAGACTGAGCAAAAAGCTCTTGTTGTTCAAGTCTAGTTATGTAACTCTGAGCTACAGAGGCAACATTTGGGAGTTGTTGATTTGTAAAGATATTACTCTCTATAGGTCCTATTGCCATTTGTGTTTACCTCCACTGTTTTATAGTTGTTATAAAGCACATTTGCACCATGTTTTATGCTAACTTCTCGTCTTTGAGTATAATCGACCAAAAAGCGATCCTTTTGAGTTGTGCTAAAATCTACACAGAGTTTTGCGGCGGTTTTTATAACCTCAAGTGGTATATTTTGTTTATCGGTTGAGATGATAACATGGGTTGATGGTCTATCTTTTAGGTGTAGCCAGATATCTTTTGCTTTTGCATTTTGTAGTAAAAAAATATTCCCTTTCTCATTTTTACCAAGGCTTACTTTATACCCTTGAATATAAAAAATCTCAATAGAGTCGTTTTTGCTAAGTTTTTTATCATTTGGTTTTATGGTGGGAAAAAGTAGTTCAACACTAGATATATCTTTTGCCTCTTTTACACTATTTATAAAGAGTTCTAAGTGCCTTATCTTCTGCTCTAGTGACTCTTTTTGTATGTGAAGATTTGAGGCTTTTTGTTTTGCTTTTTTACTCTTAGCGAACAAATGTTCACTCATCTGCGAAGTGGTTCCTAGCTCTTTTTCAAATTCTATAACTATATCTTTTTGATCATAATCTTTTAAAACTAACCTTTTTTGGTAGGGTTTTATGGTGTGCATATGTACTAAAAATATCTCTGCTTGTTTTGCATACATACTAGCCTCATCTCTTAGGCTCTGCTCATCTTCTAACTCATCTAGATATCTTTGTAGAGTTTTTAATTTTGCCTCTAGTAGAGCGGTTTTTTGTTTTTTTAAACTACTTAGCCTATTTGTTTGCTCATCTATGTAGGTATCATATAAAAATCTCTCAACATTATCTAGCGGGTACTCTTTTGC
>JBAYYR010000187.1:0-2794 GCA_041672945.1 Sulfurimonas sp.
ATAGGTAACTTTAAAAACATAACCGCCATTATAGATGACCCGCAAAATGTAAAAAACGACATATCGACTTTTGCAGGTCGTATGCAGGAGTTTTCAACTCTGCTAAACAAAAGAGATAGCTTAGTTGGTGTAGATGAGATAGAGCTAGGTACAGATAGCGACGAGGCGGCAGCACTTTTTAAAGTACTTCTAGATGAGCTAGTGTTAAAAAACCAAAAAGTAGTTGTTACAACTCACCATAAAAGATTAGCTTCACTGATGGCTGATCGTGATGATGTTGAGCTTATGGCAGCTATATATGATGAGCAAAATCGCACTCCTACTTATGAGTTTATGCAAGGCATTATAGGTAAGAGCTATGCCTTTGAGACAGCCCTAAGGTATGGTGTACCAAATAGGCTAGTTAGTGCCGCAAAAGAGCTTTATGGTCAAAATAGTGAGAAGCTAAACACACTAATAGAGAGAGGCTCAACTCTAGAGCGAGAACTCAGAGAAAAACATAAACTAGCAGATGAGAAGCTAGATGAGCTTTATAAAAAAGAGCTTGAGCTGAAAGAGCAAAAAGAGTACGATAAAAAAGAGTTAAATGCTCTTAAAAACTCACTAAGATTTGAGTATGAAAAAGCTATAGATGAGGCGAAAAAAGCGGCAAAAGAAGCAAGCCCACAAGCTATACATAAAGCGATGAACAAAGCAAAAGAGTTGCTACCTAAAAAAGAGTATGCTATAAAATCTAATGAGCCGTATATATTTAGCATAGGCGATAGAGTCAAGTACAATGATAAAAAAGGTGTCATAGTAGCACTAAAAGGCTCAAGTGAAGCTACTTTAGAGATCGAGGGGATGAGGCTAAGAGTTAAAACAAATACCCTAAAACCATCTTTAGAGAGAGACAAAAAGCCAAAAAGTGAGATTAAACTTCAAGTAGAGAAAAAAGCTGGACTAAAGCTTGACTTGCACGGCTTAAGAGCCGATGAGGCGATGGAAAATCTAGATAAGTTTTTATCTGATGCACTTATAAATGGTTGGGATGAGGTACTAGTTTATCATGGTATTGGGAGTGGAAAACTAGCATTTGCGGTAAAAGAGTTTTTAAAAACACACCCAAAAGTTAAAAGTTTTAGCGATGCTCCACCACATATGGGTGGTTTTGGGGCAAAAGTAGTAGAGCTTTAATGAGCATAGGTATAGTTGGTGGTGGAGCTAGTGGGCTTTTTTGTGCCATACTTTGTGCTAAAGCGGGGCTAAAAGTTGAGCTGTATGAGCAAAACTCATCGTGTGCTAAAAAGATAGTCGCTTCAGGCAATGGTAGGTGCAATATCACAAACACAAACCTAAGCAAGAGTGATTATTTTTCACAAAACCTAAGCTTTATAGATATCGCTTTAGATGAGTTTGGATTTTATGAGTTTAGTCAGTTTTGCTCATCTTTAGGGCTTTTGTTAGATATCAAAAATGATGGTAGAGTCTATCCGCTTAGCAATGACTCTAAAAGTGTATCGACAACTTTTATAAACTATGCACTACATCTAGGTGTATCGATACATACAAACACAAAGATAAACGACATAAAATCGCTTCTTAAAAAACATAAAAAAGTGGTTATCGCAACAGGCAATCTAGCTGCCCCGCAACTAGGCGGATGTGATGATGGACTGAGATTTGCAAAAATATTTGGACACAACATAATACCGCCCTACCCTATGTTAGTGGGACTCCACCTTGAGTCAAAAAACCTTAAAAAACTAAGTGGAGTAAAACTAGAGGGTGAGCTAAGCCTATTTGTAGATGGTAAAAAAACCAAAACCATACTTGGCGATGTGCTATTTAGCGACTACGGTATCAGCGGTTTTGCCGCACTAGATATATCTTGCTATGCGAGTGAAGCACTAAGTAAAAACAAAAATCTTTATCTAGGTATAAACCTGCTCCCAAAACTAGACTTTCAAACGATACTAGATCACCTAATGAAAAACTCATTTATGAGCCTACAAGATAGACTTCACACTCTGCTTCCACTAAAACTAGCTAGATACATAGCAGATGAGTTTAACTCTAAAACAGATACAAAAACACTAAAGCAAATTGGGGATACTTTGCAAAATATGAAGCTTAAGCTAACAGCTACTCACGGATATAAACATGCCGAAGTAGCAGGTGGCGGGGTTGATACAAAAGAGATTGACCCTAAAACATATGGCTCTAAAAAACAGAAAAATCTATACTTTTGTGGAGAAGTTCTTGATATCACAGGCTCTAGAGGTGGATTTAACTTTGCTTTTGCATGGGCTAGTGCTTATATGGTTGCTAAAGATATCACAAGGCATTAGTAAAAATGCTATATAATGTTTGTAATTTCAACAAAAGGATAAGATATGTCAAGTGTAATCAAGCAACTAAACCAAATCCAAGCAGATGCTCATGCACTGTATGTAAAGCTACACAACTACCACTGGAATGTAAAAGGGATGGATTTTCACCCTGTTCACAACTACACAGAGGAAGTTTATAACCAAATGTCAGTCCTATACGATGACACAGCAGAGAGAGCTATCATCTTAGGTGGAGCAGCACTTTTAACTATAGATGATTTGGCAAAAACTACAAACATCAAAACAGAAACTGGCTCTAGTTTTAACTCAAAAGAGATCACAAATAGCATAAAAGCAGACTTTACCTACCTTTTGGGTGAGTTTAAAAAGCTAAGCGATTTAGCAGGTGAAGCAGACGATAAAGGGACAGAAGCGTTTGCAGATGATAACACAGCAGAGTTAGAGAAATCTCTATGGATGCT
>JBAYYR010000188.1:0-2773 GCA_041672945.1 Sulfurimonas sp.
CTATAAAAAGTGTTATAGCAAGTATCGCAGGGACTGTAAAAGTAACTATAAGCGACTCTCTCCACCCTAAAACTAGAGCAAGGAGTATTGCTATGATTACGATAGAGAGTAGTAAGTGATAAACTAGCTCATTTACAGCCTCATTTGCCCTCTCACCATCGTTTCTAGTTATAACATAACCTATACCATTTTTCTCTAGTCTATCTTTATATAGAGCTAGTTCATCTTTAACCGCATCGGCTATAACAACCGCATTTGTCCCTTGTAGTTTTGAGACTGTTAGAGTAACTTGCTCTTGCTCTTTAGTAAAGCTCCCATCATCTTTTTTGTAGTTTATAGTAGCAGATTTGAAGTTTTGAATATCGTAAGAGTCGCTAACTTTTGCTACCTGATAAAGATGGATAGGTGAACCCATATACTCTGCTATGATGATATTTTCTATATCTTTGTGGGTCTCTATAGCATTTTTTACCCCTACCATTATGATTTCATTATCTTTTGTTCTGTTTTTAACCGCTGGAACACTATAAGAGAGTGCTTGAACCGCTTGAACGATTTGCCCCATAGAGATGTTGTAGCCCGATAGTTTGTTTAAATCAACCTCTATGTTAAACTGGTGTTTATTGCCACCTTTTAACTCTGTAACTGCGACATTTGGTAATCCGTTTATGTGGTGCTGTATCTCTTTTACTTTATCGTGGAGTTCAGTTTTGCTCATATGCTCATCTTTTGCATAAAAAGCGACTGAGACTATAGGTATATCGACATCGATATCGAGAGGTTTTATGATGGGATTCATAGCACCTTTTGGAAACATATCCATATTTTGCATAATCTTATCATAGACTTTAAGGTTAGAATCCTCTTTCTCTTCACCTATATAAAATGCGGCATTTACGATACCGACATTATCCATCGCCATACCCATAATATGCTCTATACCTTTAACCTCTTTTAGCTTTCGCTCAAGCGGTCTTACTATCACTTTTTGTATCTCATCGGCACTTGCACCAGGGAGTGCTACTATAACTGTTGAGCCACTCACTACCATCTGAGGATTCTCCTCACGAGGCATAATCATAAGTGAGAGATAGCCTATAGCAAGTAAAAAAACACCCAAAACTATAGTTAGGGGATTTCTTATAAATCCAGATGCGAGTCTACCCGATATATCTTTTGGTTTATAGCTCATCTTCACTCCTAATCGATCGTGATAGTAGCATACATCCCTGGGTAGATATGCTCATACTTCTCTTTAAATGATACTTTTATCCTAAATGTGTGAGTCATCTGATTTGAACTTGGGATTATAGAGCTTACTACACCTTTTGCTTTTATATTTAGTGATGGTATAGATATATCTACCTCTTTACCTATAGTTAGTTTAGCTAGATAATCCTCTGCTATTTCGGCAGTTAGTTTTAAATCACTCAAATCTGAAAGCTCAAATGTTGGAACACCCGGCATCGCCATCTCACCTACATTTATGTTTTTCATAACAACAACACCATCATTTGGTGCAGTTACATTTAGGTATCTATACTGGTTATTTACCTCATTTAATCTCGCCTTTGCTTGAGATACTTGCTTTTTAGCTATATCTATCATATTTGCTAAGTTCTCCTCAGCTAGTCTTAGGTTCTCAACCTCAAACTTTGAGACCATATCTTTTTCTAAAAGTCTTTCGTGTCTATCAAGATTTAGCTTAACATTTGTGTACTGATTTTGGTACATTTGAAGTGAAAGCTCTGCTTGAGATATCCCTAGATCAACCTGTGTTTTAGCCGAATCTATCTCTTTTGAGTCTATAGTATAAAGGAGTTGCCCTTTTTTTACAAAGTCACCCTCACTAACTTTTACATCTGTAACAAAGCCCATAAAACGGCTAGTTATCATCTTTTTGTTATCACTTACAACGGTCCCTGATAGTGTTATGCTATCTGCTACTAAACTTAAGCCTAGTGCTAAAAAAAGTGTTGCGATTTTATTCATTTTATCTCTCCATTTGCTAGTTCTTCAAGTGCGAAAACTCTCTCATTTCGCTGGTTTGTGATTTGTTGAAGCTGTAGTATTTTCTCTATTTGCTCTGATTGTTTTATGATTACATCGCTCATAGATACTAACTTCTCTTTATATCTTGCTTCATAGTTTTCATATATCTCATCAGCAAGAGCCAACTCTTTTTTGAGTGATTCTATGTCGCCATTGTAGCTTTGTATTTCGGTTTTTATCTTATCTATCTGAAGTGCTATGCCACTATTTGCTAGTGCAACTTGGTTTTGCATCTTTAGCTTTTCAAGCCTCGCTTTTTCTACATTTGCCCAGTCTGCTCCACCGTTAAATATATTTAACGAAGCTCTAGCCCCTATGGTATAGGCTTTATGATCGTTTGCTTCATTGAAAAACTTATCATCAGCAGTTGAGACTTCAGCAAAAGCACCCACCATTGGGTAAAAAGATGATTTTGCAACATCTAACATTTTATCTTTTATGATTAGTGCCTCATTTGCCATTTTTATATCTATGTTTTGCTCTATTATCTCATCGTTTGATAAGATATTTTGCTCTATTTGGTTTAAGTTTGGAGTTGTTATCTTTGTGGTTTTCTCATCTAGCAAGAAGCTTATATAGTGGTATAGTAGTTTTTCGTTTAAGTCCATTTGAGAGATAAGCCTCTCAACATTACCTTTTTTTGCTCTAACTTCAAGCAAATCTACCCTTTTTGCATAACCAACTTCTATCATCTCGTGAGTCATATTTTCAAGTGTATCTA
>JBAYYR010000189.1:0-2758 GCA_041672945.1 Sulfurimonas sp.
TCCTGAGCTTTTTACCATAGCTCTACTCTCAAAACATATGCTTTATGATAAAACAAAAAGCAATATAGAGGAGCTAAGTGCAAGAGACTCTACTATATGTACTATATCTCAATCTACTTTTGATAAAACAGATGATTTTATAACCATAAATGAAGCACCACACTATATGCTTGAGTTTTTTGAGATGATGATAGCACTTCAGCTACTATCGCTTGAGATATCTATAAGACTTGGTAATGATGTAGATATGCCACGAAACTTGGCAAAAAGTGTTACAGTTGAGTAAAATCTAACATTTTAAAATAGGTTTTATTTATATTTGGATAGTATCATATAACATTTAATTCTAAGGCATTGCTCATGCAAAGTAAATTTAAGCTCCTTAGCATAGTTGCTATCATGCTTATGACACTCACGGCTGCAACTATTGTAAATATCTCCCTAAACTTTAGGGAGTATAGTATAAATAGTGCCATGGAAAAGTCCGAAATGGCAGCGAATATTGTAAAAGATGGTCTAACGGCTCACATGATAAATGGAGTTATGGATAAAAGGCAATACTTCTTAGATAAAATCGCCTCAAACAACAACATAAAATCACTCTGGATAGCACGAGGAGAAAATGTCATAAAACAGTATGGCAAAGGGCTTGATAGCGAAATCATAAGAGATGAGATAGACAAAGAGGTACTCTCTACTGGTAAAGCGATACAAAAAATCACAGAAAATGCAACAAATACTATATTAAGAGCAACCATACCCTATAAAGCCTCAAGTGCAACAGATAACACAAACTGTATAAGTTGTCACGATGTAGCTAGAGATGCAACCCTTGGTATTATTAGTATGGAGTTTGATATTAGTGATATGAGAAGTGGCGGTATGCTAACTATACTTAAAATCCTTGGTATAAATCTACTCTTTATCATTATAGCCTTAGTGCTTATAAACTACTATGTAACACCATATATGAGACTTTTTGAGTCTATGCAAGAGGGGATAAAAAAGGCTTATAGTGGGGATTTTTCACACACTTTTGTATCAAAAGTTGGTGGAGAGGCAAAAGTTGTAGTAGATCAACTAAACTCACTTTTTACTAAAATGCAAGAGACTTTTGGAAACATAAAGTACTCTCTAGCGACTTTTATCCCACAAGGCTCGCTGATCAAAAATGACGACCCACTGCATGAAGCAAAAACCATTATAGATGAGCTATCTGATATATATAAATTTAAAAAGACTATAGAGCTAGATGGTAGTAAAGATGAGGTTTACTCTAGAATCATTGATATACTAAAACTAAAATACCATGTTGGACACTTCTCATTTTTTGAGGTGAAAAACTTAGCAAATACAAGAGAGCTTATCTACTCAACAGAGGAGCAAAATATATGTTACGAAAGAGCAAACAAAGATGCTAAAGAGTGTAGAGCTCATCGAACCGATAGTGTAACTATATCTACTGAGTTTCCAAACCTTTGCAAAAGTTGTAGTGCGCTTGATCTTAGCTATGTTTGCATACCTTTTAACATAAACCACGATATCTCTTTAGTTATATCTATGACCTCATCTGATGAGAGCGAAGTTGAGATGATGAAGAGAAATATATCAAGCATCAAACACTATCTTGAGGCTGCTAAACCTGTTATTGAGAGTCAAATCCTTATGGAAAAACTTCGCGATACTTCGCTTAGAGATGGTATGACCGGGCTTCACAATAGACGGTTTTTAGAGGAGTTTATAGATAAGCTTGTCTCTCAAGCTGAGAGAAATAAAGACACCTACACACTCCTTATGATAGATGTTGATTATTTTAAAATGGTAAATGATACCTATGGACACGATGCGGGAGATAAAGTGATAGTGGAGCTATCTAAAATCCTCAAAAAATCAACCCGCTCATCTGATCTTGCTATAAGATACGGTGGCGAAGAGTTTTTAGTACTACTTAACAATGCCACCAAAGAGGGAGCTATGCAAGTAGCCAATAAAATTCACTCAACATTTTCTAAAACAATCTTTAACTTTGCTCATGAAGAGGTTAGAAAAACTCTTAGTATTGGTATGGCAAAATTTCCACAAGATACTCCTAGCATATGGAAGTGCATTAAGTTTGCTGATACTGCTTTATATGAGGCTAAAAATAGTGGGAGAAATAAAATAGTAGAGTTTGAAGAGAGTATGTTTAAGGGTGAGGATTTTTAGACGGAGTATTGTCATTCCAAACTTGATTTGGAATCTATACCATAAGATCCTGAATCAAGTTCAGGATGACGAAGCCTTAAGTTCAGGATGACGGAGTATTGTCATTCCAAACTTGATTTGGAATCTATGCTATTTATCAAGCTACCCCGCAAGGAGTGCTTATGAACTACAAGCACTCACACCAGGAGGTGTTGTAGGCTGAACCGACTCATTGCTAGCTCCACCTTTTGCATTTACCTCTTCTATGGTAGCCCATATAGCACTAGCTGCTGCCATATATCTTTTTGCACTCTCGCTAGTTGGAGCAACAAAAGTTATAGGTTTACCCTCATCTCCACCTGTTCTTATAGATGGCTCTATTGGTATCTCTGCGATGATTTTAGTATTGTATGCTTTTGCCATAGGCTCAGTTGTACCTTTGCCAAATATATCATACTCAACCCCAGTATCTGGAGCTATAAAACCGCTCATATTTTCAACTACACCCGCTATTGGGATATTTAGTTTTTGAAACATATCTAGCGATCGCTTAGAGTCATCAAGTGAAACAGCT
>JBAYYR010000190.1:0-2757 GCA_041672945.1 Sulfurimonas sp.
AACATAGCCTCTTCAAGCTCTACTAGCTCATCTATATCATCAAAAGTTGCTACACTTAACACACTAACTCACTTATAGTATATTTTGCTATCAAAGCACTAGGATGGTAGCTCATCTTTGCCCTTTTTAGGTTTTCAAACCCCATATCATCGCCTACATTTATATACTCGACCCCGTATGTATCTCTTAAAACTCTACAAAACTCTCTAAATATAAAAGCGGCACTACCAGCCAAATCGATATCACACTTCTCGATAATAACACTAGCGACACTACCATTTATCTTCTCACCAAAAGTAAAACCCCTTAGCTCATCTTCTACAAACAACCCTATCCCTATGACATCTAGTTTATGGTAGCTGTTTAAGAGTCTTTGTATCGCCCTTTGTTCATAAAACATCCCCTCTAAAAACCTATCATCATCTTTTGGTAGATTTTTTGCACGATCACTCACCCACTTACCATAAAGCTTTAGTATAGACTCTTTATGGATACCTAGATCTATCTTAGCTATGGAGTGTATCGGTGCCATTTTTTTAAATTTATTTATCTCATTTCGCTTTGTGTGGTAGTTGTTACCTTTTAGCTCTATGAGGTGTTCGCACCTATAAAGATAATCATCTGAACTTTTTAAAGCCTGATATCTATCTTTTTGTAAAAACTCTAAAAATTCCTCGTGGACATACTCTATCTTTGAGTAGCCTTGCTCAAAGTTATTCTCATCCATAACACTAAAACACTCTAAGATCGCTTTAGAAATACTCTCTTTTTCTCCTAGTGGTGGCAAGAGCATACTAAGCTGACCACCTTGCATTATAAAAAGACAAAAAGTATCATTTATGATTGCATAAAAGCCACTAGCAGAAGATAGCCAAAGATAATTGGCAACAAAAGTATAATCGCTAGTCTCTATCTTGATCTTAGTTAGATACTCATCCATAATTTTTTTTGTATTTATATCAAAATGATATAAATTATACCCCAGTATATGCAAAGTTGGCACACTAAACCTCAATTATTCTAAGGTCTGATCAATAGCCATATGATGGTATCTACAAAGACTGTTAGTAGTAAATTTTTCGCAATTATAAGTCTTAGATATTTAAAATATGTTAAAAAAAGATATAGCTTATTTTTTAACTATATCTTCAAAGAAAACAAACCTATTTTTACCACTATGTTTTGCCTCATACATGGCACTATCGCCATTTTCCAAAAGCTCTTTATAGCTTAGGTTTTTACTAAAAGCTATCCCTATAGAAGCAGTTACATAAGATGGAGTGTTATCATCTTCAAGATAAAAAGGTTTAGCGATACAATCTAGTATATTTTTAGCAACCAAACCTGCACCACTTTTATTTACCCCACTAGCTAAAACAACTACAAACTCATCTCCACCAAGTCTAGCTACTATATCGCTACCGCGAACTATCTTTTTTAGCCTAAGAGCCAACTCTTTTAAGAGTATATCTCCCGCTGCATGACCTAAAGTGTCATTTATAGGCTTAAACCCATCAAGATCGATATATAAAAGCGCTAACTCTTTGTTTTTACCTTTTAGTCTTGTTAGCATCTCTTCAACAAGCTCTTTTAGGTATTTTCTATTTGGCAAATCTGTTAGAGTATCGTGATTTGACTGGTGCAATATAAAGCTCTGTTTATATTTTTGAGCCGTGATATCTTCACCTACAGCAACAAAGTTTACGATATCTCCATACTCATCTAAGATAGGTGATATCTTCAAGCTTTGCCAATACTCATGCCCATTTTTAGCCTTACTTTGCCACTCACCGCACCACTCTTTTTTATCTCTTATGTGTTTCCACATATCTTTTACTTGCTCGTCTAAGATATTATCAGAGTTTAACACATCGACACTTTTGCCGACAAGCTCATCTAGAGTGTAGCCTGTTATCTCGCTAAATTTTGGATTTATATACTCTACAAGTCCATCTCTATCAGTGATAGTTATAGCAGCAGGTGAAAACTGAGTTGCATTTAAAAATTTTTGCAAATCTTTAGTTCTAACTTTTACTAAATCCTCAGCACTATTTTTAGAGATCTCTATATCTTTTATGTATCTTTTTGAACGGGTTATAAAGAAAAATGAGAAAGTTATAAGTGTAACCCAAGCTATAATATGCATAGCTATCATATAGACTTTTTGCTTTGATTCTAGATTTATTATATTAGACATATCAAAAGAGACACTAAGCCCACCTCTTATATCGCCCACTTTATAGTCTTGATCGGCATGACACTTTAAACAAGAGGCATCTACTTTTAGTGGTTTCATATATCTAAAATAGTTTTTATTATCAAAAAACTCTCTACTAAAAGCCTTGCCTTGCTCAAAAGCTAAAAGCTGCTTTTTCTCCCACTCATCTGCTTCATTGTTAGGATTTCTTAGTTTCAAGCTAGTTAGGTGCATATCTAGCTCATTTATCTCTTTAGCTAACTCCACAATCTCTCTTGTCATATAAGATGGGTTTATCATAGTTAGCTCAGTCCCATCAACCGATGTTAAATCTCTATCGCTTAACAAAAGATAAGGGTTTGGCTCGGTTTGTCCATCTAGCTTTACGTAAACACCGCCGTGTCTTGCATTCCAAAGCCTTGTCGTCTCTATGGTATTAAAGACAAACTCAGCTCTAGATAGTGCGGTATCTTCTATCTTACTGTTTATAAGATACAAACTCCACCACATAGAGGTACTAATTGCCACTGTCCAAAAAAAGAGCAGTTAAAAAATATATA
>JBAYYR010000191.1:0-2743 GCA_041672945.1 Sulfurimonas sp.
ATAAAATTAATTCAACCTATGATCAAATTCTGGAACTATCTCTTTTAGTTTTGATATTTTATCTTCACAAACAAGTAGCTCTTCTATTTTTTTATTTAAGTTATCTATATCAAAAGAAGTAGGACTTGCAACCGTTATAGACTCATACTTTGTTTTCTCATCGCTATCATTTATAAGTAGCTCTTCATATAGCTTTTCGCCCATTCTTAGCCCACAAAACTCTATCTCGATCTCATCTCTTCCGCTTAGCTCTATCATCTTTTTGGCAAGATCAACTATCTTTATAGGCTCTCCCATATCCAAGATAAATATCTCTCCACCCTTGCCAATACTAGCTGCTTGAAGTACAAGTTCACACGCTTCAGGGATGAGCATAAAGTATCTTGTGATATCTGGATGGGTTACGGTTATGTTTTTACCAGCCTCTATCTGAGCTTTAAACTTTGGTATCACACTTCCGCTGCTCCCTAAAACATTTCCAAATCGAACGGCTACTATTTCAGTATTTTTTGCTTCAACATTTTGGGCATAAAGTTCACAGATCCGCTTTGTGGTTCCCATCACATTTGTAGGTCTTACTGCTTTATCTGTTGAGATTAAAACAAACTTTTCAACTCCATATTTTATAGAGATATCAATACTATTTTTTGTACCAATTATATTGTTTGTAATACCCTCTAAGATGTTATGCTCTACTAGTGGAACATGTTTATATGCCGCTGCATGGATAACTATTTGAGGTTTATACATAGCAAATGTGCTCTCGAGCCTCTCTTTATCTCTAACACTTTGCATGATAGGCACAATACTCTCATCTTCAAGCTCTTCTATGATGGAATAGAGATTAAACTCACTATGATCAAGCAGTATAAGTTGTTTTGCTCCGTAGTTTTTACACTGTCTAGCTATCTCACTCCCTATGCTTCCACCCGCTCCTGTTATAAGAACTACTTTATCTTTTATGAAGTTTTGTATAGCATTTTTATCTAAATCTTTTGGATAGCGAGCTAGTAGATCCTCAACTCCGATATCTTTTAGTTGTTTTGAGCTTGAATCGATGATAGTATTTACTAGCTTGATATCAAAAACACCTAGAGCTCTTAACCTCTCATATAGTTTGCTTAGCTCAGATGGCAAATAGTGCTTAGCGATGATTATTGTCTCTATATTATTACTCTCAACTAGCTCTTCAAGCCTACTAAAGCTATATACCTTGAGGTTAAACATATATGTATTTTTTAGATTTTTATCATCATCTATAACTGCTACAACTGAATACTTAAAATTTTCCTTGTCATTTATGAAAGTTTTTAAGGAGTGATCTGCCCCTATGATGATGGCTCGTTTATATTGACTATTTTTCTTCCCCTCTAGCACTATCCTTTTTGATAGTCTCAAAGATATGATCACCACTAAAGATAAGACAAAATCTATAATCAAAATACTTTTAGCTATGGGTGAAAATATACCACTAAAAAACAATATAAAAGAGATAGCAATGCTATAAGCAATCATATGTGCCAAAATGATAGTTTTTATCTCATAAAGTGAAAAAAATCTCCAAGCTACTCTGTATATCTTTAGATAAGCAAAAGTAGCAATCTTTAGTGCCAAAATTACTAAAAAGATTTTCCAAAAAGGGGCTAAAAACTCCTCTGGAACTTCAAAGTTAAACCTTAAGTTATAGGCTAAAAAGAGTGTAAGAACTGATAAAATAGTATCAAAAACTATGAAAAACAATACCCTTTTTTTAGCTGTAGGTTTTAGCATAAAATTTCCCTTTTTATAACATCACAAACCATCTTAACATCATCTTTGCTCATAGTTGTACTACTTGCTACACAAAGTCCTTTTGAAAACAACTCTTCACTAACTCCATTTAAAATAGCTTTTGAATTTTCAAAAAGTTTTTGCATATGCATAGGTTTCCAAAGAGGTCTTGACTCTACATTTACTTCATCTAAAGCTTTCATAATTTTATTATAATCACTATTTTCAAAAGTTAAAGTACTAAGCCATCTGTTTCCTCTACTACCCTTAAGTTCTGGCATAAAAGTTATCTCTTTTATATCTCCTAAAAACTCTTTATACCACTCAAATATTTCTCTTTTTTTTGCTACTCTCTCTTCTATAACTTCCATTTGCCCTACACCAATAGCGGCTAAGACATTGCTCATACGGTAGTTATAACCATACTCTAAATGCTCGTAATGGTTAAAAGGCTCTTTTGCTTGAGTTGAATAGAATTTTGCTTTGTCTATCCAATCTTTATTTGAACTTACAAGCATACCACCACCACTTGTAGTTAAAATCTTGTTTCCATTGAAGCTATATACTCCAAAATCCCCAAAAGTTCCCGTATGTTTTCCATCTACAGTACAACCTAAACTCTCAGCTGCATCTTCTATAAGATAAACTCCGTGAAGATTACAAATGTCTGCTATTTTTTGTATATCTGCACTTTGTCCATAAAGATGAGTTACTATTAAAGCTTTTGGTTTTTTATCGCATTCACTTAGGTATCTATTTAAGAGTTTTGGACACAGGTTCCAAGTCTCTTTTTCACTATCTATAAAAACTGGATTTGCTCCTTGATATAGTATGGCATTAATCGAACCTATAAAGGTAAATGTTGAAGCAAGTACATCATCACCCTCACCTACTCCTAAAACTCTAAGAGCTAGATGTATGGCTGCTGTTCCACTAGTTACTGCTAAAGCATTTTGTGAGCTTGTATAGTTTT
>JBAYYR010000192.1:0-2729 GCA_041672945.1 Sulfurimonas sp.
TAGCCTTATTTAAAACTAACTCAAAAACAGCTTCTAAATTAGTACTCCAACCCCAATCAGCTTCCATAGCATTACTAACTTTATCATGTATATCCCATCCCTCAATCTTTTGGAACTGAGGTTCATTACTAAAAGTAATAAAATAGTCCCTAAAAGCTTGGTTTGGGTTCCGTTCTGCCATAAATAACCCTAAACCCAGAGCCATGCTCATGGGGATATAATCAGGGCTAGTCATACTTCCACTAACATCTATCACAGGCAAAGCCCGGTATTCTGCTGGCAGGTCATTTAATTCTTTCAAATTTTTCCATTGCAAGTTTGCTAATTTTCTAAGATCATAATCATCTTCATAATAATCATCTACTACTAATTCTTCAATAAGATTACCATTTTTATCTATCTCATATTCAAACTCTAAATCTATTTTGCCACCAAAATTAATATAATTAGTATTCAATAATAAATCATGTACTATGTCAAAAGGGGTTAACCTTTTAGCATTAAGTTTAGCCTCTCCAGCCTCAACTTTCTCTAAGTATGCTTGCAGTATATTATGCTTGGCAAAAGCTTTTCTATACTGTTTTAAAGCCACAGATGGCGTCTGTTCTAAATTAATCTCATTCCATTCATTCTTACTCATCTGCTGCTCTACTACTCTAGTTTTACCAGCAATCTCCCTGCGGTAGAGAGAGTAGCTTTTTATAAAACCATTAGCCCGCATATACTTTACCAGTCTCTCATACTGAGAGTTTTTGCGTGGCATCCACTTAGCTACAATTCCACCAATCTCTTCATCTTTCAACATTCTAAACAAAAAACTTAAAATCTTATCTACTTTTTTATCTCTCTTCAAGCTTTTACCCAAGAGAGAGTTTGCTAAAAAAACTAAATCATCCACTCGGATGATATTTTGTTTCAAATTCTCTTCTTTTATTAAGTTATCCAAAACCTTTTCACTATCCTCTTTATGGGTTAGCAAAAACTGTGTAGCTAATCTAAAAAACCTTCTCTCACCACTACCTTCTACTATGTCTCTAGTATAAAATAGTAGTTTCAAGGCAGTCTCTTTATCAACTTCCCAAGCATTATAAACACTTAGGAGTACCTTCTCTACTTCGCTATATCTCATAGCTCCTGACTCTACAAATAAGTCAAAGAGCCTATTCCCACTTGAGGAGTGGGTCGCCATGCCGTTAAGCGTTAAATTATTATTATATTCCATAACCTTAATAAATGCATTTTCCATGAAGCCTCCTTATGGCTTTAAACCCGGATGGTGCAGTAGAACTTTGGTGAAGAGTGCTATTCGCAAAGGTCTACTGTATTATTTGGGTTAAATTGTCTTTTGTTTTATTCATAAAATTGGAGAAAGGTTATTCTACAAAGAAATTCTTTAATATAGTTCGAATTGCTATGAATTTTATTGCTGATTTCTTTAACCCTTTCTCCTAATAGGGAGAAGCTAAGTTATTCTACGAAGAAGATCTGATTTTTGTCAGAACTTGAATGTGAAAGTTTAAGATGCTGACTTCTTCAACCTTAGCTTTTTTTACAATAAACTTTAATGGACTATTATTGGAGTTACAAATTAGTATGTTTTTCATTTAGTTATATGGATAAATATTTTTTAAAACCCAGGAAATGATAAAAAGAAAGAAAAGCCTTTTTAGTTGACGCTTATTATGACCAGATTCTTTCTACATTTCCTGGGAAGGATCTACTAAGTTATTCTAAGAATAATATCTTTATTACTCGATAACTCCTAAAATCTTAGTTTTACAATGACAATAGCTTACAATAATTAGGAATTACAATGAATTTGACTATGTAAAAAAATGAATTAAAGAAAAATAGGTACTTCTACAAAGAATAACTCTCGATGAAGCTTTAATTAATTGCTTAATAAGATTCATCTGGAAACTACAATCGATGTGTATGTTTGGTTTTTATTTTTTGCTGTTTTCTTTAACCCTATTTTTCTTTAATAATCTATCAACCCAAATAATACAGTAGAGCTTTGTGAATAGCAGAATCTTCTTTTGCAAAAGTAAGCTACATAGTTTTCAGGAATATATATATTATATGCCTTCAAATTCTGTAACTTATTTTGCTAAAAGAATCTAGCACTCTTCATCAAAGTTCTACTGCATCATTTGGGATAAAAATGAGTGCTAAGTTATTCTACAAAGAAGTTCTGATTTACTTGATATTTATCAATACAGAATTTTTACTGAGAATGATATTAAGATGCTGACTTCTTTAACCCTAGCACTCATAAAAATATTAATTTTATGTTTCACTCTTACTCACTCTATTAGCTTTTTAAATATCTTTTAATGATTTAGTCATCATTCGATTTCCAACTTATAGAAAGCTGTAAATCTGTCAAGATTTATTTTGATATATTTATATATGACATATTATATAAACAAATAAAATACTGTTGTACAATAATATATGAATATAAAATAATTTAAAAATAAATTTAAATATCTTAACAAGTTTGTTCAATATGCCACAATTAAGATTTATTTTTTTACTAATTAGCATAAAATTTTCTTGAAGGAAATCAGAATATCAATATCACTTTCATTTGTGAAGTCTTCTCTTAATATTGACCCCAAAAGATATAATTCATCTACAGCATAGCCTTTAAGTATTTCATACAAATCTGCTTCATTTATATTTATCTTTGGTAACTGCATCATTTCTCCTTAAAAAGTTATGTA
>JBAYYR010000193.1:0-2685 GCA_041672945.1 Sulfurimonas sp.
GGCTGTTAGTTTGTTTGCTAGTTTTAGTGGAGTTTGCCCACCAAAATGGACTATAACACCATCTGGATTTTCGTTCTCAACCACCTCTCTAACATGTTCAAAGTCTATCGGCTCAAAATACAACACATCGGAAGTATCATAATCTGTTGAGACTGTTTCAGGGTTACAGTTGTACATAATTGTCTCTATGCCCATCTCTTTTAGTGCAAAAGCAGCATGTACACAACAATAATCAAACTCTATCCCTTGCCCTATACGGTTTGGACCACCACCGATGATAAGAACTTTTTTTCTACTACTCTCTCTTTTTTTAACATCTGGTAGTTTTGTGATATTAGTAGATGAGTATAGATAGTTTGCAAGTGCTTTGTACTCACCACTAGTTGTATCGACTTCGCTGTACTCTAGCTCAACCCCAAGTGCTTTTCTAGCACTATAGACCTCATCTTCACTTATAGCTTTAGATGAGTTTTTAGCTATGAGTTGGCTTATTTTACTATCTGAAAAACCTTCAGATTTTACCACTCTCATAAGTTTTTCATCGCTCAATATAGCACTTGTTATCTCTTTTTCTCTAGCTACTAGCTCCTCTAGTTGATATAAGAACCATCTATCGACTTTACAAAGTTCAAACATCTCATCTATGCTAAAACCTCTCCTAAAACCCTCCGCCATATATAACATTCTATCGGCATTTGGACGACGAATCTCGTGTTTTATGTGTTCAGTGTCGCCACTAACTTCATCAAAACCGCTTAGTCCTGTCTCAAGTGAGCATATAGATTTTTGGATAGTCTCTTTAAAGGTTTTACCCATAGACATAACCTCACCAACACTTTTCATACTTGTTGTTAGAGTATCTTCAGCCTCTGGAAACTTCTCAAAAGTAAATCTAGGAACTTTAGCAACTATATAGTCTATGGTAGGTTCAAATGCAGCAGGAGTCCCTGTCATATCGTGGATAATCTCATCTAGTGTAAAACCAACTGCTAAGAGTGTTGAGACTTTTGCTATAGGATATCCTGTTGCTTTAGATGCAAGAGCAGAGCTTCTTGAGACCCGTGGATTCATCTCTATAACTATCATCCGCCCATTGTCTGGGTTTATAGCAAACTGTATGTTGCTCCCACCAGAGTTTACTCCCACTTCACGAAGTATAGCAAAAGAGGCATCTCTCATCTTGTGATACTCTTTATCGGTTAGTGTAAGAGCAGGTGCTACAGTTATGCTATCGCCTGTGTGAACACCCATAGGGTCAAAGTTTTCTATGGAGCAAACTGTTATACAGTTATCGTTTTTATCACGAATAATCTCCATCTCAAACTCTTTCCAACCAAGTAGCGACTCCTCTATAAGGATCTCATTTACAGGGGATTCATCTAAACCTCTTTTTGCTAGTAGTTTAAACTCGTCCATATTATAAGCAACACCACTTCCCCCACCAGCTAGAGTAAAAGATGCTCTTATGATTAGTGGAAAACCTATCTTATCGGCCGCTTCTAGAGCATCGTCCATATTGTAAGCATACATAGAAAAAGGTAGGTCCATACCGATTTTTATCATAGACTCTTTAAAGGCAGATCTATCTTCACCTTTGTGGATAGCCTCAGGTGATACCCCTAAAAATTCAATGCCATCAAGCATCCCCTTTTCATACATACTTGTAGCGATATTTAGAGCAGTTTGTCCACCCATATTTGGTAGTATTGCATCGACCTTCTCATCTTTTATGATTCTAGCGATAACATCTTCTTTTATGGGTTCTATGTATGTTCTATCTGCAAAACCAGGGTCGGTCATGATAGTAGCGGGATTTGAGTTGATAAGTACAACGCGATAACCAAGAGACTTAAGTGTTTTAACAGCTTGTGTTCCAGAGTAGTCAAACTCACATGCTTGTCCAATAACGATAGGGCCTGAACCAACTAATAGGATTGTGTGAATGTCTGAGCGTTTTGGCATTGTTTACCTTTGTAGAAAATTTTGTAATTATAGGTAAAAAGCACTTAATATTTAATGAGATTTTTTAATGATATAAAAATAATTTGGCTCAATATCTTTGTAGTAAGGCTCTATAGTTGCATTTTTATATCCGCTGCTTTTGCTTATAGATAAAACCTTGCCAACCTTTAAGTCCTTATAGAAAATCTTATCAAGCCCAGAGGTTAAAACCTCATCACCAACTTGTATATCATACCATAGTGGTATGTAGTTAGCTACAAGTGTTTTTGAGTTGTTCCCTTTTACTATAGCAGGGGCCCTTAGTTCACCTATATATACCGCATAGGAGCTTTTTATATCACGATTTAATAGCCCTAAGGGTTTGTTATCTTGCGGTACTACTATACCAGCTACATACTCTTTGTAGGTGAGTCCATATATCTTTGATGGATCATAATCTTTTATATCTAGCCATACACGGTTAAAATTGCCAAATTTTTGATAGGAGATTGTGTTTATAAGCTCAACATCTAAGCTTGTTGAGATATTTATGCTTAGTTGTTCGCTAAGCTCTTGAAGCTCTTTTTTTAGACCTATATTTAGGAGTTTTATCTTATCATAATCTTCTAGCTTCTCTTGAAGTTTGCTTATCTGTTCTGCTTGAAAAAAGTGTTCTGATAACATCTGAGTAGATGCTTGTATGGCACTGTTGTATGTAGTGTTTATATTTTGTAAAAGTAGTAT
>JBAYYR010000194.1:0-2680 GCA_041672945.1 Sulfurimonas sp.
TTATTATATACAATATTTACTAATAAAATAAAAGGGAAAAAGATCTTAAATGCTATAGAAATTCAACATCTAGATGATTTATCAGATATAAAAGAATTATTTATATTATTAAAATTATATATAGAGAAATATGGATTTATTATAGCTCCTGAAGGAATTAACCAGTTAGTTGAGAATAAAAATTGGTTAGGAAAATTAACACCCGAAAAAAAACAAGAAATATTAACTCTATTAGAACATATAATAACTATATCCCCGACAGAAACAGCTTTAGACGTTGCTTATAAAACAGTAAAAGAAAAAGTTAATCAAATAGCATTAATGCAGGGTGCTGTAGATGCAGTTCAATATATACGAACTCAGGAATTTGAAGAAGTAAAAAAAATAATGATTGCTGCTACGCAAAAGAGTAATTGTTTCAATTTAGGCTCTGTTATTTTGGATGTAATAAATAAAGAAGCGGTAGAAGAATTATTTAAAAATAATACAGAACGAATTCCAACAGGGATACTTCCTTTAGATGCTAAAATTCAAGGATTAGGAAGAGGGGAATTAGGTACTATAATAGGAGTGCCTAAAGCAGGAAAGTCTTTCTGCCTACAACAGATGGCAATAGAATCCATGAAAGCAGGATATACTGTTATTTTATACTCATTTGAATTGCGAGAATATCAGATAATGAAAAGAATAATATCATATGTATTGAATATAAGTTTAAAGCAGTTAGTAACTAATGCAATGGTAAAAGAACATATTCAGGAAGCTTTACAAGTAATGCAGGGGTATAAAGGAAAATTATTGATAAAAGCATATAGCCCTCGATCTGCTAATGTTCAAGATATGATATATAATATAAGAGATCAATTATTAGTGAGTAATGATCCCGATGTAATAATAATTGATTATGGGGATGAAGTGGGAGGATCAAAGTTAAGAAAATTCCAAAGTAGATATGAAGAGTTAGGAGAGATATATTCAGAGTTACGTGGATTAGCGGGAGAATTTGACTGTGCAGTTTGGACAGCATCTCAAGCTACGAGAAAAAGTATTAAAAAAGATATATTAGATGAATCTGATACCTCTGATAGCTTTCGTAAAATAGCAGTTGCAGATATTATTTTAACTTTAACAGCGAATGAAGAAAAGAAAAAAAATGGTGAGAATCAAATATTTATAGCAGCATCGAGATTTTGTGAAAGTAAAGAATTAACTGAACAGTTTAAAAGTAATTTTGAGTTTTCTAAATTTTATGATAATGATGATGATATAAAAAATATAACAAAAGATACTAACCAGGATAAATTGCCTTTTTAAATATACCTTAACTATGCAAAATTTTCACAATTTAACTCTTTTTTTAACAATAAAGCCCGTAGAACAGCAAATGATAAATATGTAAAATTTAGTCAAATATGTAAAATTTGCATAATTATTATAAAAACTACCTAATTTAGGGTATAAGTTTTAAATGCTAAAAATACAAAATCCTGGTAAAAACCAGTATGGAATAAAGGTGTAAAAAAAACATGTTTGGCATGACTGTTGCGACTATAGAAATTGAAAAGGAGGTAACTTATGATTTTATACAACAACAAGCAAAAAGTTTTTGCAAACAATGATTTTGCAAAACCTTTTGT
The DNA here is from genome assembly GCA_041672945.1 of Sulfurimonas sp. Lineage (GTDB taxonomy): Bacteria > Campylobacterota > Campylobacteria > Campylobacterales > Sulfurimonadaceae > JBAYBZ01. The sequence continues at coordinate 1,638 of JBAYYR010000194.1, forward strand.
TATTGTTGTTGATATTCTGTCTGATTTCCTGGTTTGTCAGGAAATTGAAAAAGAAGATAGTTTCTTTTTCATGAATCCTGGACCAGAATACTCATATAATGTTGGAGATACTTTCACTTTATATGAGGTACAGAACAACCAACGTTGTTCTGTAGAAATCAGTCAGAAAGAATGGGATACTTTGAGAAAAAATTTTCTCAAAGCATTCCAAGCCCCTAAATATATAAGATTTCTGGGGGCTTACGGAGTCGCTGAGACACTAAGCGACTCATTAGAATATGAATTTTCTAATGAGTCAGAAAAATCAGCGACTTGCGTAGATTTTTCAAATTCATTTCTACAGTGTCAAGTCGCTGTAGAATTTGAAAAAAAATCAATAAAAAATTTATTCCCCTGTGATGCCTGGACAGAAAAGGCAGAGACAGGGGAACTTGAATCTTATAACTTCGGGAGATTTAACTATCCCGAAGTAATAGTAACAGGACTCCCTGTTGCTATAATTATAAGAAAGTCTTTTGCAAATTCACAACAATATGAAAATGTTGTTGAGTTTGCAAAAGAGAAAGGAATAGAAATAAAGATCATGGATTAATTTTTATATTTCTATTCCGCTGTGAAGACAAAAGCGGGTGTCTCACAGTGGAAATAACTACCCGCAAGAGGAGAAAGAAAATGAAAAGAAAAGAATTAAAAGGATTGGATGAGACAATCAGTCTCATCCATTCAAAAAACGGAATAGTTGGGTGGATTTACCCATCTGATCCATCCATCCCACCCTGGTGGATGGATGGATCAGATGGTGATGGTTGTTGTTTTTATTCAATTCTTTTTAAATCAGATGCAAAATTTGCATCTGATGGTTTCCTTTATGCGGTATTCCCCTCGGGGAATCCCGATTTTCTTTAAAGGAGAAAAAAATGATAATAAAAAAGGTAATAAATAGAAAGGACATTGAAATATGTCCTTTATTGGATGAAAATCAATTGGGATGGGTAGCATATTGGGATTGCGACTGCTCAGATGAGCAGCATGAAGAATTAGGG
>JBAYYR010000195.1:0-2669 GCA_041672945.1 Sulfurimonas sp.
AGGTTTTTTATAACCAATATTTATTCACTTAGGCTTCACTGTGGGTACCCCAAAGTTTGCAGAGAAACTTTGACCCTACAGTTGCAGAATCGTTCATAAACATTGTTATAAAAACCCTTAAACCCAAATGGAGAAACTATGCAAAAACAAGAAAAAATCGTCTCTATGTTTGATGATATAGCACCAACATACGACACCGCAAACCGTGTTATGAGTATGGGTGTTGATAGAAGTTGGAGAAAAAAAGCTTGTAATCTAGCCTATGAGTATTATGCTCAAAAAAGTATCGATAAGATAGTCGATGTTGCTTGTGGAACGGGCGATATGATGGATTATTGGGCTAGAGAGTCACATGCAAATAGTGTAAATATAAAAGAGCTAATCGGGGTAGATCCATCTGTAGGTATGCTTGAAGTTGCGAAAAAGAAGTTTCCAAAGTTTACCTACCATACATCACAAGCGACTGAGATTCCACTTGAAGATAGTAGTGCTGATATACTAAGCATAACCTATGGCATAAGAAATGTCGTGAAGAGACAAGAGGCTTTGGTTGAGTTTAACCGTGTTCTTAAAGATGGTGGTTTGGTTGTGATACTAGAGTTTATGAAAAACGAAAACCCATCTTTTTTTGGCAAAATAAGGGATTTTTATCTAAATAAAGTACTACCAATAATTGGTGGAGCGATATCAAAAAACCTTGAAGCTTATGAGTACTTACCAAACTCTATAGAGGATTTTTTAACAGTCGATGCTATGAAAAATGAGCTTAGTGAGGCTGGATTTGAAGTGCTTTATACTAAGAGTTTTTCTATGGATATATCTACTCTTATCATAGCTAGGAAAAAATAGTTGCATATACTTAGTGTCTCAAGCCTAAATGAGCAGATAAAAAGCCTACTAGAGCAGAGTTTTAGTCGTGTTATGGTTGAGGGTGAACTCTCTCGTGTTACTCATCATGGTAGCGGACATATATATTTTTCCATAAAAGATGAAGATAGCACCATAAAAGCTGTAATGTTTAAAGGCAATGCCACTAAGTTAAAATTTCAGTTAGAAGAGGGGCTGAAGGTTATAATAGATGCCGCTATTAGTGTTTATAAGCCGCGAGGTGATTATCAGCTAAACTGTTTTAGTATAGAGCCATCAGGTTTTGGGGCTTTGGCACTTGCTTATGAGCAACTCAAAAAAGATCTTGAGCTAAAAGGTTATTTTGCACCTGAGCGAAAAAAACAACTTCCAAGGTTTCCTAAAAAACTAGCATTTATTACTTCAGCAACAGGGGCAGCGCTTCAAGATATGCTAAGGGTTGCCTCAGCTCGCTATAAAGCCGTAGAGATAGAGCTTTATGATGTTTTGGTTCAAGGTGAGATGGCATCTTTTGCTATAGCAGATGCTATAAAAGAGGCAAATAAAAAAGAGTATGATGTTATGGTTTTAGCTCGTGGCGGTGGAAGTATAGAGGATCTTTGGGCTTTTAATGAACTAAGAGTTGCTGAAGCTATATATCTCTCAACTATACCTATAGTCTCAGCCATAGGTCATGAGATAGATTGGGTTATAAGTGACTTTGTAGCCGATGTTAGGGCCGCAACTCCTAGTGCTGCTATGCAGATAGTTTTGCCAGATGAGAGTGAGCTTATGATATATCTTGACTCACTAGCTTCGCAGATAGAACAACAGTTAAAAGCTAAGCTATATACTCTTTCTCAAGCACTTGAACATACAAAAAATCTCTACTCAAAGTACTCAGTGGAGCAAAAAATAACCCTATATAAAGAGAGTTTTAACTCACTTGCACAAAACTTTGATAGGCTTATGGCTCTAAAGATACAAGGGTATAAAAATGAGCTAGAGACGGTAGTATCGGCTTTTCCACAGGCTATAGATACTAAACTTAGTGTTGCTAAAAATCAAGTAGAGTTGTTAGCTAAAATGTTACAATCACAAAATCCAAAAACAAGAAACTTAGGTGGGTTTGCCCAGATAAGTAAAGACTCTAAAGTTATAGATATATCAAAACTTGATGTTGAAGATAGATTTTTTCTTATGAGTAGTGATTTTAAGATAGAAGCAAAAGTTTTACAAAAGGAGCGATTATGAGTTATGCAAAGTTTTTTGATGGGGTTGAGAGTATAAAACTCTTTGACCCACTTGCACAATTTTTAGGGGCATTTGATGATGGTAACTATGAGGTTACATTTTTAGAGGTAGTTAAAGCAGCGGGACATAGTTGTCCAACAGTTGCGGGGGCTTACCTTGCGGCACTTGAGGGGTTAAAGGTGCTTTATCCAGAGGGTAGGGCTGTTCGTGGCGCACTTATGGTTGAGTTTAGCGAAGATGCTAAAGAGGGTGTCGCGGGAGTTATAGCAAATGTTATAAGCCATATAACAGGAGCGACTGAGAGTAGCGGTTTTAAAGGGCTAAATGGTAAATTTGCTAGACACTCACTTATGAGTTTTAATGCTAGTATCGACTCATCTGTAAGATTTACTAGAGTAGATAATAAAAAGAGTGTTGATGTTTATTATGATCATTCAACTATCGGTGGTAACCCAAAAATGCAACAACTTATGCAAAAAGCTATGATGGGGATGGCTAGTGCCGATGAGATAAAAGAGTTTGGCACTTTATGGCAAAGTAGAGTTGAGGATATCATAAGAAACAAAGAT
>JBAYYR010000196.1:0-2655 GCA_041672945.1 Sulfurimonas sp.
TGCTCATGTTGGGGTGGTAGATAATGCAGGTGGCATCGCAAAAGAGCAGATGCAAAATATGTTTGAGCCATACTTTAGTACTAAACACAAAAGCCGTGGAACAGGACTTGGGCTTTTTATGTCAAAGATGATTTGTGAAAAAGGTTTAGGTGGAACTATAGATATTGACTCAAGTGGTATAAACACTACGCTAAGCATCAAAATTCCGCTAGGAAGATTATGAAAAAGCGGATACTAAAAGAGCTAAAAGTTTTATATGTAGAGGATGAGCAGAGCTTAGCTAGTGGGCTAAAAAGTGCTATTGGCGATAATTTTTTTAGTTTTTTAACCGCAAATGATGGAGAAGAGGGGCTTGAGGTCTATAAAAAGATAAAACCAGATATCATCATCAGCGATATATCTATGCCAAAACTTAGCGGACTTGAGATGGCAAAATTTATAAGAGATGAAGATGTTAAAATCCCTATCATCATTATAAGTGCTTTTAGCGATAGAGATAAGCTTATGAGTGCTATAGATATAGGGATAACAAAGTACTTTATAAAGCCACTTGATCCTGATGAGCTTTTGAGTTATCTATATACACTCTCACCGCGATTTGAATCGAAAATAGTTGAGCTTAGCGGTGGGTTTTCATTTAACAAAACTACAAAATCGCTATATAAAGATGATAAGTTTATCCCACTAAGTAAAAATGAGGAGAGTTTTTTGCTTTTGCTACTAAAGAGCGATGTAGTAGAAGATGAGGTTATAAAATCTACCCTATGGGGCGATAGTGTAAGTGATGAGAGGCTTAGGACATTTGTAAGACGATTTCGCTTAAAAACTTCAAAAGATTTTATCAAAAATATAAAAGGGTTTGGGTATCAGATTTATAAAAAGTGAAGATTTGTAAAATTGTGGATGGGGTAAAGGGATTCGAACCCCTGAATGACTGGACCAAAACCAGTTGCCTTACCGCTTGGCTATACCCCAATACCTTTTAGGTGAGTGGAATTATACATATAGAACTATTAATGAAAACTTAATTTTCACTATTTTTTTATAAGTTATATTTAAATCATTAGTAGATAAAATTTCTAAGTTTTTAAAATTTAACTTAAAAAGAGAGAAATGGACCCCCATAATTTTAGCTTACTCTTTACACAAAGTGTAAAACCCCCACGTTATTCATCTGTGTTTATATTATTTTTGGAATCAAAATGTCAAAAAGTGTAAAAGCTGCTCTATTTGCAAACGGCTCTATAGCCATAGCCAAAGGTATTTCAGCTATGTTTACAGGTAGTGCTTCTATGTTTGCAGAAGCGATACATAGTTTGGCTGATTGTGGTAATCAAGTCTTAGTTCTAATAGGCGAACATCAAGCAAGGCAAGGTAAAACCGAAGGGTATGCTTTTGGTCAAGGCAAGGCAAACTTCTTTTGGTCGTTTGTGGTTGCGGTTGTCCTTTTTTTGATGGGGGGATTATTTTCCATATATCATGGCTTCCAAAAGATCTTAAATCCAGAGCCGATCTCCCATCCATGGCTGATAGTTGGGATAATCATCTTCTCTATGCTTTTAGAGGGTGCAGCTCTTAAGGTAGCTCTAAAAGAGAGCAAGTCAAACCTAAGGGGTATGTTTAAAACCATAAAAGATAGCTCATCTAGCCATATACTAGTTGTTTTGGTTGAGGATACTGGAGCTATACTTGGTTTGGTTATATTAGGAATTGGACTAGCACTTTCACAATATGTTCACCCTATCTTTGATGGTATTGCAGCAGTTTTTATAGGTATCTTGCTTCTTATACTCTCATCTATACTTTTTGTTGAGCTTAAAAAGCTAATAGTTGGTGAGTCTCTTGATAGAAAAAGTATAAGACGGATCAAAAAGCTACTCAAAGATGAGTCGCACACACTAGTACATACAAACTCCATAAGAAGTATGTTTATAGGCTCAAATGAGGTTTTACTTGTGATATCTATGGATGTTGAGGATGAAGTTGAGGGTTATGAGATAAAACAAGATATACAGTCGCTAAAGATTCTTATACAAGAGGCTTTTCCAGAGCTAAAGATGCAGATATATATAGAAGTTTTTGAGTTTTAATATTAGAAGTATTTTGTGATTTGGTTGCGGAAGTTGGATTTGAACCAACGACCTTCGGGTTATGAGCCCGACGAGCTACCGAACTGCTCTATTCCGCGGTGTGAGCAAAACTTAGTCTCTACTATGTTTTGGAGTCGCAATTCTACTAGAATTTATACCCTTTGTCAAGGACTTAAGGGTTTTTAGTATATAATTTTTCCAAAAGTGTAGATATAAGGGTAAAAATGAAAGCAACCACAAGAGTTTTAGAGGCGATAGAGGAGATAAGAAAAGGGAATATGGTCATCATGATGGATGATGAAGATAGAGAAAATGAGGGGGATCTGGTTTATGCTTCAACATTTTCAACACCTGAGCATGTAAACTTTATGGCTACTCATGCTAGAGGGCTTATATGTGTTGCAATAAGTAAAGATACCGCAACTAAGCTTGAGTTAAACCCTATGGTTAGCTCAAATACTTCAGCCCACGAGACTGCTTTTACAGTCTCAGTTGATGCTTCAAGTGCTTCAACAGGCATAAGTGCATCTGAGCGAAACGACACCATAAAGATACTTGCAAACCC
>JBAYYR010000197.1:0-2587 GCA_041672945.1 Sulfurimonas sp.
AGCTCCTTTTTCTCGTATATTAGTTAAATTAACTCCTACCCCAGCACCCTCTTTAAATGTTAATCCTATTCTTTTATATAAGTCTAAAATATCTAACATAGTATCCTGAACATCATACAAAAAACAAGCTGATGTAATAGGATTCCCTGAAGTTCCTGAATTAAACCAAAAAGGACTATTAAATAAGCCTAATTGGCATAAATTTGACATATATAATAATTGACATAAATACTGTAATCTATCTACTTTTATTGAATCTAAATTATTCTGATATATATAGTTATAAACATATGAAAAAATGTATAAAAAAGCCCTGTCACAAACATTTTTCCAAGACGTTTCAGACTTTCTTGCATATTTATTACATGCAAAATAAGCTGCCTGTTCACTCCATATTGGAGTAATTATATTATTATTAAATTTAACTTCTTTTGGTACTATAAAATTTTTATCTTTAATTTTATAACTAGTTGATTTTAAAATAGTACAGGAAGATAATATATTCTCTATAAATATATCGAATTCAATCATAATCTTTATCCTTTTTTTTAATTTTTAATACTGTATAAGATTATATATAGCATTTTATCTTATTTTAATATTATTTTTTTAATTAATGGATAGGGTAGAAATAATTCTTTTTTATTAAGGAATAATAAAGGAGTAAATTCCTTTACTTCTATATTATATAAAATATCTTCTTTTTTTATTATCCCCCGTAATAATAATAAATCATTATTAATTATATTAATACTATTACGGGGATAATCATAAAATAACATTATATCTTTTAATAAATTATGTATTATATCTCTATATTGAAATTTATTGCCAACCCCCTCATCAAAGGGATATAAATTTCGATATAAAAATAAATAAAAAGGAGTTAATCTACCCCTATATTTACGATAATAATAATAGGCCTGTAATACTGTAAATAAACAATAAATATAAAATTTTCTCTCGTTTTGTATTTTATTTTTTTTTATTAATTGATATATTTTTGCAGAAAAAAGAGAAGTTGAGTAACAACAAAATGGTATGGAAATATCTTCACATAATAAAGTAATCATACTTTTTTTGGTACAAATCCATATTCAACTAAAAGAGTATATGTATCATGATCTACTAATCCATCTAATGCAAAATCTAATGTACCTGCACCTACGAAAGCTAATGGATCATTGGTAAAATCAAATACAGTTTTTTGAACTCCTGCAAAACCTAATTGAGTGTTTACTGCCCCGACATCATGAATAATTTTTACATTTTTTGGGAGTATAGCTCCTGTTGGTAGCACAGTTACTTCTACTCGATATAGAATTATTTTCTGGACTGCATCTACATTTATTCGTAACCAATCAGGAGCCCCAACAGAATGATCAGTTACATTTTTGGTAATTATGGTGGATATTCTTTCTCGTTCTGCCCCTAATAGCATCGGATTGGACGCACCATGCCTTACTTGTGCTATTGTCATATCAACCCTGCCCGATAGCTATATAATGAATAGTATTACCATTACCATTAGTATTATCTGTAGATACTGAAAATTTATTAACTCCTAATGTAATACCTTCAGTAGCCATTGCTATAGCGGCTGCAATTTTAAAACTAGCCTTAGCAGTCATACTCTTAGTTTGTATAAGAGCTTGAGCATTTGTAGGATTAATAATCATTACTGCAACAGGATTAAATGCTAAAGTTACATCTAAAGCAGCTCCTGTTCCTGTAAATGATCCTGTTGAAACTGTTCCTGTGTACATACCCAAAATTCCCATTGCTTCTGGAAATGATGGATAGGGCATTTTATTAGCCTCATTCAGAGTATTAAGACTTTCTGCAATATAATTTCCCATTTTTATATCTCCTTTAAAAATTAATATATTAATAATATAGTAAATAATAAAAAATTTGCAATAAATTATTCCCCTATTTTTATTTTTTCTAAACTAAATTTAAATATTTCTTTTAACTTTAATAATAATTCATCATAAAGTTTAGTTTCATTACATGCTTTAGTCATTTTACCTATTATAGAATCCTGTTTATTATATAAATTATCTAATTCAAAAAATAAAGCCTGTAAAATTAAATACTCTTCTTTTGCATTTACCTCATTTTTTATATATAGATTTTCAAAAAAATTTTTTATATGTAACTGTAAATAAGCACCAGTTACATATAAAGCTTTTCTGTATAATTTTTCTTTTAATTCCTTATCTAATATTATTTCTTTTTTATTTTCTTTTAAATTTTCAGGTATTATTAATTCTTTCATTTTTCTTATCCGCCTTTTTCTTATTTTTTTTAAAATAAAAATTTTATAAATTCTAATGCTATATTATAAGTTAAATGACATACATATAAAAAAGATAATATATATAATACTAAATATATTCGATTTAATATATTTAATATTATTGCTATTTTTAAATCATCTTCTTCAGGAATTTCTTTTTTATAATCTTCTTTTTTTGAAAAGTAACAAATTAATCCTAGAATAAGTACTAAATAAGATAATACCCCTTGAAATAAAATAAAGAATATAGCTACTGGTAATAAAGATTTATTAAAATTATCTTTA
>JBAYYR010000198.1:0-2578 GCA_041672945.1 Sulfurimonas sp.
TAAATGCACCACCTACAGCCGAAGCTGAATAGTCAGTAGGAGAAGTATCAATAGAAGTTGTAGAAACTGTCTCAGCAGACCCCATCAAATTGATTGAAGTATCAATAAAACCTTCAGATTTTAAAGATACCCTAAAACTATTCACTTTACATCCATTGTATACAAAATACTCAGGAGTTGTTAAGTCTGTGAACTGTTTTTCTATAGTCATTCCAGGAGGTAGGTCATAAACAGTAAAGGTGTGTGAATAGGGACTAGACCCTGTCGTTGAGACTGTTCCTAATGCATGGTAGAGAAGTTTTCCCATATATGGATCAAGCTCTACTGTGATATCCCCAGCAACTTCAGAGTTTCCTCTAACAGGTGCTCTTGTATCCCTAGTTGATCTGATTGACTGGGAATCAATAAGATTTCTGGACTGCCTTAGTGATTCATTTACAAAAGGCAGAACATGGGCAACTACTGAATCCCTTGTAGTACCAAATGTAGTCTCACCATCGTATATAATTTTGGCTTTTGACCCTTTCGCTTGTGCCATCTTACTTACCTCCTATTGGTAAAAATTCGTCTACTGTCAAAAATTGTTCTAATTTATTTGTTTTCTTATGTTTCATTGGTTCTTCATAATATTTAAAAGTGCCTTTTTTTACCAAGGCATCTGCATATTCATCTTCAACTTCTTTTGGTACTTTTATTTTGAACATCCCAACATTAACAATAAATAATGATGGGGGTCCTGCTTCATAGTAAATTTTCTTCATTACATCACTCCATTTGCGTGTCTATAAGTTATGCGATAACTTATTGCCATACTAGTTAATTGTTTAGTTGGGTCTACTACAAAGAAATCAACACCCATTCTTTCAGCCCAAGAAGCATAGTCATTAATCTGATAGTGGTCATATAATTTTGAATGTATAAATTTTAATATTGTTTCTAATTCCTCATCCATAGCAAATACTTCCAAAATAACATACCATTCCCAAGTTTCTTTTCCTATAACTGCTCTTTCATCTTCTACTCTATATTCTCTTTCAGAGTATATAAAGCAAGCAGGTAAAGGGATTGTTTCTAAATCAGGTGGAGCAGTTCTTGTAAGTTCTACCTGTTTAAACAAAGGTGAACCAGAATCATCAGCAACTTCCTCAAGAAGTACTTTTAAATCATCAAGTATATGCTGTCTGGTAGTTAAACCTTCTGATTGTATCATATAATTTTATCTCTTTGTGCTGCTTTAATAGCCTGTTTTCCTATTCTATTTATAGCACCTTGCATATTACCAACAGCAGGGTCAGTTAAATACTCCCTGATAGTACTTCTATATATTCTTTGTGGAACAGTTACCGAAGTTTTTAAAGTAAAATAAGGAACTTCTCCTTTATAAAGTATTCCCCTTTTTGCAGTTAATCCCATACCAGCAGCAATTAATCTTCTACCTTTCACATCAGCTGGTCCACCTTTTATTGGGATAGTCAATTTTTTTCCTTTTGATTTTATAACAGTTAAACCTCTATCATTCTCAGGTATCTGAGTAGCTGCATGTGGAGCTATTCTTGTATCAAACCATAAACCATATTCTAAAGAAGTAGGACTAACTCTTCTTTTATAAGGAGTCATAGACCTTCCAAGTTTACCAGTATCTCTCACTAATTTCTTATAAACATAGTTATCCCTAATTCTTTTAATTGCACTATCTAAACTACTATCTATATGCTCATACATATATTTAGTAATATAAGAAGGCAATCTTTTTGAGAGATTTCTAAACTTATCTGGTATCTGTATTTTCTTTACTCTAACAGTTATCATCAGTAATCAGTAGGTACTTTACGGTAATTTAATAGTATCTTTTTAACTTCAGGCAATAAATCAGCAGCAAAAATAGTGTTTATAGCACCATCTGGCATTGAAACTGAACTCAATCCTATATCTTTCCTTCTTCTAAAAACAAATGCTGTTTGTAATAAACAAGCAAATGATACATCATCTGGAACACCTAATAAAACAGTTTCTGTAATAGTACTAATTCCAGTTATACCAACTGCTGTGTCTGTGGCAGCATACCCACCAGTATAAGTTACATATAACTCTCTAGGTTCAATATAGGAAGTAGCGGAATCAAAATGAATTATTCCAAGTTCAGGCCATAACCAATAATCATCATTTATTGTCTGTGTATCATCATCTAGTACTACAGTTATTGAAGCAGATGAGTCCACTGGAAATGCTTCCAAAAAGTATTTAGACCTACCTGCTTCAAAATACTGAGTACGTTCTTGTTTTTGCAACTTTCTATTAAGGAAAGTTTCAAATCTACTAGAAACATATTTTATGATAGTTACTAACAAACTATCATAGTCAGTCTTTTCAGTATCAATGTCAAGAAAGGACTTAACTGTTGATAAAGGTACGAGCATTATGCTCATATATTATCTTCCTCTTTTTCCATTTTTTAAACTATCACTTATTCTTTTTTTAGTTAGTTCAGACAATTTTCTTCCTAAACCTTTACCTTTACTAGCCTCACTCATTTTTCTCTTAGTTTCTTCTGATTTTGCTCTTCCAGCCATTGCCTTAC
>JBAYYR010000199.1:0-2508 GCA_041672945.1 Sulfurimonas sp.
CAAACACCTCTAACATCTCTTTATTTTTAAGCACATCAGATGAGCTAGGTTTTAAGCCTATATGTAGGTTTTTTATCTCTTTGCTAAACTTATCTAACTCTATGGCACACTCTTGTGGGGTTCCTAAGATTGCATTATCTAAAAACTTATGAGCTACAAAAAACTCCTCCCTCTCTTTTATGAGTCTAGTTTGCTCTACAAGATTAAAAGATGGTTGAACTAGCTCCGCACCACTAGCCCTCATACACTTTACAAAATAATCTATAACAGGCATAACACTCTGCTTTGCACTACCATAAGAGCTATCTATATAAAGCACTCTCATAACAACCATCTCAGGCTCAAAGCCCGATATACTCTTGTACAACTCTTGAGCTGCAATACACTCATCTAGCGAAGCTCCTTGAGACATCATAAGCCCATAGCCATGTTTTGCGGCATATTTTATACTCGTAGGTGATGAAAAAGTCGCTATATATGTTGGGATAGTTTTTTGTAGCGGTTTTGGGGTGATAAAACTATTTGTTATATCTAAAAACCTACCTTTAAAGCTCACCTTTTCACCCTTTAAAAGGAGATTTACCACCTCTATAGTCTCTAGCATCAAAGCTTGTAAATCTTCTTTGTTTTGCAAAAAAACTCTACTATCTGGAGCAAAACCACCTTTTGCAAAACCGATATTTAACCTACCACCACTTAGCACATCAAGCATAGCTAAGCTCTCCGCAAGACGAATCGGATGATAATAAGGAGCCAAAAATCCAGCTGAACCTATCTTTATATGTTTAGTTTTTGCCGCTATATAACTCATAAGTGTTATAGGATCAGGCACCACACTAAAAGTGTTAAGGTGGTGCTCACCTAACCAAATCTCATCAAAACCCAAACTATCTGCTAACAAACTAAGCTCTAGTTGATCTTTTATAGCCTCACCCATAGAGTCTTTAAAGTTATCAAATAGTGCAAAAAGACCTATCTTCATAAACTGCTCCTATTGTTAAAATTTTGCACTAAGTTCAACACCAACAACCCTACCTCTATCTTTATAATACCCTGTCGTATATCTTGTAGAGTAGTGGGAGTCACCTAGATTGCGACCATATAGTTTTGCATTAAAATCTAGATTGGAGTATTTAAAATCCTTAGCTATGTTTGCATCTATCTTGATAAAATCACCTAGATAAACATCACTAGCTATACCCATGGCACTTGTTGATTGACTCCACCCACTCATATGTTTTGCTGAGATATTGGCACTATAGCCATTCCACTTATGGCTAAGTAGTGCTGTAAAACTATCACGTGGATTTTCAAGCCCTATTTTGTTTGTAGATAGACCATTTTGCTCTGTTTTTATATCTAACATTCTTGTATATGAAAACAGGTAGCTACTCCCTTGTTCAAAATCACCTCTAAAGGTAAACTCTAGCCCCTTGCGAAGTGAATCTGATTGTGTATAGTAGTAGTACTCACTCCCATAAATATCTGTATAGGTGTTGTTTGTAGCACTTTTTTGATTTTTAAAATCGACACTAAAGTATGTAATCTCTGGATTAAAATAAGGCACAATTTTTGCACTAGCACTTATCTCAAATCTTTTTTGTTTCTCTGCTTTAAAAGGGGAGTTACCCGGCATAGGTAGCAAGTCAAAATCACTAGAAGAACCCTCATCTCCTTGAAAATATCTACTACTTAATGAAAATCTATCGTTTAGATTCCACATAGCCCCTAGTGCAAAAACTTTAGCAGGTGCTAAATCTACATCGTTATTTGCACTATCTTTTGTAGCATTTGTACTAGAGTTATTTATATGTTTTTGATCATATCGATACCCACCATCAAGCACCACATCACCATCAAAGAGTTTTTGCTCAATCGAAGCTGAATACCCTTTTAGCGAGGTATTAAAACGGCGATAAGGTGAGTTGGTTTCAGGTCCAAAGCCATCACTTTTACTCATTTGAGCACCTAGCATAATCAAAGTATCCCCAAAAGCTACATTGTGTCTTAAGCTATAAGCAGATGAATCTTCGTAGTATTTTTTTGATATCGGTATATTATTTTGTCCAAACTTCTCATTGCTATACTCTGCTTGTCTATATTTGGTTTTACCAAACGATACAAGAGTAGTTTGAGACTCACTCCACTGTATATTTGCATCTAAGGAAAAAATATCTGTTTTGATCGGGTCATAGTACCATTTAGAGTCATCAAAAACTCCATTTACATCTTCACCTCGCTGCATCTCCCAAGTACCACTATCTTTATATGCCATCATATTTAAGTTAAAGTTTCTATAGCTAAGTCCGCCATTTATCATGCCAGATTTAGCATCACTCCCATCAAATCTCTCATCGCTACTAGGTCTATCATATCTTGAAACTAAAGCACCTATATATCCACTTAGCTCACCATCTTTTGAGTCTAGTGTGGTGCCGATATAGAGACTTTGTCCATTTGAAGTAGGATTTGACTCTGCTTTTTCTACATATCCACTAACAAATCCCT